>JANNMP010000784.1:0-3997 GCA_031398015.1 Burkholderiaceae bacterium | reverse complement strand
CCCCGACGCGCGCCTGCTGGCGCACGCCCAGGCCGCCGGCTGGCCGGTGCTGACGCCCGGCTGAGCCTGGCCATCCCCGCCGGGTGCGGGGATGGCACGCAGCGTGCCGGCGTCGGGGCCCACGCCCGCGATCAGGCCTGCAGCAGGCCCCAGTTCAGCGCGACCAGCGTCAGCTCTGACTGGTTGTTCGCACCCAGCTTCTGCTTGACGTGGTACAGGTGCGTGCCCACCGTGCTCGGCGCCAGGTTCTGGTTCTCCGCGATCTGCGCCACGCTCAGGCCGCGCGCCAGCTGCACGAAGACGGCGAACTCGCGTTCGCTCAACGACTCGGCCGGGCTGGCCTCGCCGCGCACTTGGGCCAAGGCCATCGCCTGCGCGGTCTGCGCGTCGACGTAGGGGCGGTGGGCGGCAACCGATGTGACAGCTGCGATCAGCGCCTGCGGCGCGCTGCGCTTGGCCAGGTAACCCAGCGCGCCGGCGCGCAGCACGCGGCGCGGATGGGCGGTGTCCTCGTGTGCCGACAGCGCCAGGATGCGCGCCTTGGGGTCCTGCGCCCGCAGCCGCCGCACCGCCTCGAGCCCGCCCATGCCGGGCATCGACAGGTCCATCACCACCACATCGGGCTGCACCCGCGCATAGTCGGCGCAGGCCTGTTCGCCGCTGTCGGCTTCGGCGACGACCTCGATGCGCGCGTCGGCCAGCAGCATGCGAAAACCCATGCGCACCAGCGCATGGTCATCGACGAGCATGACGCGGATCATCCGTCCTCCCTGGCTGCAACCGGCAGCCGCACCTGCAGTTCGGCGCCCCGGGGCGCCGCCGCCACCAGCGCCAGGCTGCCGCCCAGCGCCAGCACCCGCTCGGCCAGCCAGCGCAGGCCGTGGTGGCCCGGGCCGCCGCAGCCGGTGAAGCCGGGCGGCAGGCCGCAGCCATTGTCGGCGAGCGTCAGTTGCACGCCATCGGCGCAGCGCGCCAGCCGCAGGTCCAGGCGCGTGGCCTGGCCGTGTTGCAGCGCGTTGGTCATGCCCTCCTGTGCGGCGCGGTACAGCGCCAGTGCCGCGTCGGGCAGCAGCTGCGCGTCGCCCAGCGCCACCTGCAGCGCGATCACCACGCCAGGCTGCGAGCGCCGCACCCGTTCGATCAGGTCGCCCAGCGCATCGGGCAGGCCGAAGTGGTCGAGCACCAGCGGCGACAGCCGCGGGATGATGCCGTGCATGGCGTCGTACAGGTGCGAGGCCTCGTCGGCGATCAGCCGCGCCGCAGTTTCGGCCTGCGCGTCCAGGCCCTGCACGCGCTGCGCGATCGACAAGGCCCTGCTTCGCATCGCGGTCACCGACTGGCCAAGCTCGTCGTGCAGCTCGCGAGCGATCAGGCGCCGCTCCTGTTCGACATGCTGGTCGAGCCAGCGCGTCAGCTCGCGGCTGTCGGTGAGCTGCATCTCGGCGCGCACGGCGCGGCGCTCGGTGTCGATGTGGTGCTGCAGCTGCGCAACCATGCGGTTGAACGCGGCGCCGATGGCACCCGCTTCGCGGCCGGGCAACGGCGGCAACGCGGTGCCCAGGCGCCCGCCTTCGACCTGGTTGAGCGCGTCGACGATCCGCGCGAACGGCCGCACCGTGCGGCCGACCAGCGCGTGGATCCCGGCGTTGACCACCAGCAGCAGCCCGATCGCGACCAGCAGCCGCGTGCGTGCGTCGTCCCAGGCGTCGAGCACGGCACGCGAAGCGTTGGCGCGCACCGTCAGCCGGCCGTCGGGGAAGGCGATGGACTGCTCGGCCAAGGGCGGCTGCACCAGCGCCGCGAACCACGGCGGCGCGTCGCGGCCCGCCTTGTACGGCGAGGGCGGCGAGCTGTAGAGCGCCCGGCCCCTGGCGTCGAACAGGGTGATGTCGTTCGAGCGCACGCGTCCCACGCCCTGCAGGAACCCCAGCATGGCCGGCGTGCCCTGCGCGGCGTAGCGCCAGGCAGTGCGGTCGAGCAGCTGGGCGGCGACGCGGTTGGCGGCCACCACTTCCTCGCGCACCGATTCGCGCATGTTGCGCAGCTGCAACCCGAGCATGGCGAGCACGAACAGCAGCGTCAGCACGCCGACGATCAGGTTGATCTGCAGCCGCAGCGTCACGGCGCTGTCGGCAGGCCGAAGTGGCCCGCTGCGGCGTAGCGGTCGAGGGCCGACACCATGGCTGCGGCCATCTCGGGCTGCGCTGGGTCGTGCCCGCCGCGCGCGATCGACTGCAGCTGTGCGTGGGGGCACAGCGCCTGCAGCGACTGCGCAGCCGCGTGCGGGCAGACACGGTCGTCGCGGGCGTGCAGCAGCAGCGTGGGCACCTTCGGCAGGTTCACGCAGCGCTGCAGCAGCGGCGGGTCGTCCAGCCAGCAGCGGTGCAGCAGGTAATGCGCCTGCACGCGGTAGCGGTCGGCCAGTGCGTCCAGCGCCATGCCCTCGGGGTCGTCGCCGCCGCTGCTGCCGTTGCCGCTGGCGTTGCTGCTGGCGTTGCCGCTGCCGCTGCGTTCGCGCTCATGCCGCCACCAGGCCAGCGCGCTGCGGCGTGCTTGGCCACCGCCGGCACGCAGCCCGGTGGCGAGCATGTGCAGCGGCGGGCCGTCGGCGAAGAAGGCGTCGATGGCCTGCTGCTGCGGCAGGAACAGCGCGCGCAGCAGCAGGGCGGCCACCGCATGCGGTTCGGCCAGCGCATGCGCCAGCGCGAGCGTGGCGCCCCAGGAGCCGCCGACGACAAGCCAGCGCGGCAGGCCCAGCCGCTGGCGCAACAGGTGCAGGTCGGCCAGCAGGTCGGCGGTGGTGTTGTGCAGCGTGCTGCCGCGCGGCAGGCTGCGCCCGGCACCGCGCTGGTCGAGGCCGATCACGCGGTAGCGCTCGGGGTCGAAGAAGCGCCGCAGCAGCGGCGAGCAGCCCGAGCCGGGCCCGCCATGCAGCAGCAGCGCGGGCAGGCCGTCGGGTGCACCCCATTCGTCGACATGCAGCTGGTGCCCGTGGCCGGCGTCCAGCGTCCAGCATCGAAAGGGGGGCCGGTCGGGATGCAGGGTCACCGGCGCATGCTATCGGCTGTGGCCCGCAGTGCGATTCATGAAAATCATGACGTCCCAATCATGATGCCCGGCCTGTTCGCCGCCGCTGGATGGTTCGACCATGGGTGATGGGGCGTAGGCGCCCTCGCAGCTGCCGTCCGGCGCTGTGTGATCTCTCAAAGGACGCTTCCCATGACCTGGCAAACCCCCACCGCAATCGACTGGCGCTTCGGCTTCGAGATCTCGCTGTACGTCGCCAACCGCTGAGTCGCTGGCTGGCCGACGCGCGCGCTGACACGCGGGCGCCGGCCGGCCACCGCCGCATCCGATGCGCATCACGGTCCTGGGTTCTGCCGCCGGCGGCGGGTTCCCGCAATGGAATTGCAACTGCCGCAACTGTGCCGGCCAGCGTGCCGGTTCGCTGCGCGCCAAGGCGCGCACCCAATCGTCGATCTTCATCCGGCCCGATGACGGTGACGACGGCGTGCTGTTCAACGCCTCGCCCGACATCCTGGAGCAGATCCGCGCCAACCCGGTGCTGCAACCGGCACGGGCGCTGCGCGACACGGCGATCGCCGGCGTGGTGCTGATCGACGGCCAGATCGACCATGCCACCGGCCTGTTCATGCTGCGCGAACGCAGCACGCCGCTGCCGCTGTGGTGCACCGACCCGGTGGCCGACGACCTGACACAGGGCAACCCGGTGCTGCGGGTGCTGGGCCATTACTGCGGCGTCGAGCGCCACCGCATCGGCCTGGACGGCGCGCCGTTCCAGGTTCCGGGCGTGCCCGGGCTGGCGCTGCGCGCGCTGCCGCTGCAGAGCAAGGCAGCGCCGTACTCGCCGCACCGCGACCACCCGGTGCCGGGCGACAACATCGGCATCAGCATCACCGACCTGCGCAGCGGGCGTTGCCTGTTCTACGCGCCGGGCCTTGGCGAGATCACGCCGCCGGTCTTCGACGCCATGGCC
>JANNMP010000732.1:0-1588 GCA_031398015.1 Burkholderiaceae bacterium | reverse complement strand
CGGAACTGGTCACGGGAATCGACATCGTGCAGATGCAGATTCGCGTCGCCGCGGGCGAGAAGCTGCCCTTCGCGCAGCGCAACATCCAGATGCGCGGCCACGCCATCGAATGCCGGATCAACGCCGAAGACGCCTACAAGTTCACCCCCAGCCCGGGGCGCATCAGCATGTGGCACCCACCCGGCGGGCCGGGCGTGCGGGTCGATTCACATGCCTACACCAACTACGTGGTGCCGCCCAACTACGACTCGATGATCGGCAAGATCATCGTGCACGGCGACACCCGTGACCAGGCGCTGGCGCGCATGCGCACCGCGTTGAGCGAGACCGTGGTCGAGGGCATCAACACCAACATCCCGCTGCACCGTGAGCTGATGGTGGACGCCAAGTTCATCGAGGGTGGCACCAGCATCCACTACCTCGAAGGCTGGCTGGAACGGCGCAAGCGCTGAAGCTGCAACATGCACGAGCTGGTGTTGCGGTTGCCTGAATCGCTGGTGGAGGCGGTCAGTGAAGCATTGGTCGATGAGCTCGACGCGCTGAGCGTGGCGGTGGCCGACGCTGATGCCGGCACCGCTGCCGAGCAGGCGCTGTTTGGTGAACCCGGCATGCCGGTGCCGAAAGAAGGCTGGTTGCAATCCGAGCTGACAGCGCTGTTCGAGACCGAAGCCGGCGCCACCGACGCCGCCACCCTGCTGCGGGCCCAAGACTGGGCCGCCGACATGCGCGTGCTGGCCCTGCGCGCGGTGGCTGACCAAGACTGGGTGCGGCTGACACAAGCGCAGTTCGAGCCGGTTCAGATCACACCCAGCTTCTGGGTGGTGCCCAGTTGGCACCAGGCGCCACCGCAGGCTGAAAAAATCATCCGGCTCGACCCCGGCCTGGCCTTCGGCACCGGCACCCACCCCACCACCCGCATGTGCCTGCGCTGGCTGGCAATACACGCAGCCACACTGGCGCCGCGCTGGCAGCGGGTGCTGGACTACGGCTGCGGCTCGGGCATCCTGGCCATCGGCGCGGCGCTGCACGGCGGGCGTGGCATCGACGCGGTGGACATCGACCCGGCCGCCATCACCGCCACCGCTGCCAATGCCCAGGCCAATGGCGTGGCACTGGCCGCCGGCCTGCCCGCTGCCGCCCGGGGCAGCTACCCGCTGGTGCTGGCCAACATCCTGGCCACACCGCTGCAATTGCTGGCGCCGCTGCTGGCCGGCCATGTGGCGCCGGGTGGCCACCTGGTGCTGGCCGGCATCCTGGCGCGGCAGGCCGAATTGCTGCAGGCTGCCTACGCGCCGTGGCTGCAGTTGGCTGTCAGCGACACCGACGACGGCTGGATTCTGATGACCGCGCAGCGCGGCGCGCCATGAACCTGGCCACCCGCTGCTTGTCTTGCGGCACGGTGTTCCGTGTCGGCCAAGACCAGCTGCTGGCCTCGGACGGCTGGGTGCGCTGCGGCCGCTGCAACGGTGTGTTCAACGCCGCCGAGGTGCTGTTCGACATCGACAGCGGCGAGCCGATGCACCTGGCATTGCCGGCAGCGGACGCCGGCGGCGCCGACCATGCCGAGCCGGCCCCGGGTTGGCAGGCG
>JANNMP010000695.1:0-5006 GCA_031398015.1 Burkholderiaceae bacterium | reverse complement strand
TGCCAGCAACTGGCCGACAGCGGCTGCATTGCGATTTCTGGCGGGCTGGAAGTGGCCAGCGACCGGCTGCTGACGCTGATGCAAAAAGGCGTGTCGGTGGACCAGGTGGCGCGTGTCACCAAAGGCTTTGCCGATGCCGGCATCCTGGTGCATGCCTACCTGATGTACGGCTTCCCGACCCAGACCGTGGCCGACACGGTGGACGCGCTGGAGCTGGTGCGCCAGCTGTTTGCGCAGGGCTGCATCCAGTCGGGCTTCTGGCACCGCTTCGCCTGCACCGTGCATTCACCGGTGGGGCAGCGGCCGCAGGACTACGGCGTTGAACTCATCGCGCTGCCGGTGATGCCTGCGGGCCGGCAATTTGCGGTCAACGACATCGGCTTTGCCGACCCCACCGGCTGCGACCACGACGCGTTGGGCCAGGGCCTGAAGAAGGCGCTGTACAACTACATGCACGGCATCGGCCTGGACCAGGATGTGCGGCGCTGGTTCGACTTTCCCTGCCCCAAGCCGCGCGTGGCCAAGCAGCGCATCGCGCGGGCGCTGCAGGTCAGCGCGTTGCCTGCCAGGGGTTGACCAGCACCAGGCCGCAGCCGTCGAAGTCAGCCAGGTTGCGGGTGGCCAGGGCGTGGCCGTGTTGGCGCGCGATCGCGGCAATTTGCGCATCGAACTGCGACACCGGCCGGCCCGCGCTGCGCCGTTGGCTGACGATCTCGGCATAGATGGCCGCTGCCGCGCTGCCGAACGGCAGCACACGACCGTTGAAGTCTTGGGCGAACATGGCCTGCACCGCAGCATCAAGGGCGCTGCGTCGCCGCCCGGAGGGCAGCAGGCGCACGCCTGTCAGCATCTCGGCCTGCGTGACAGCGCTGGTCCACAACTGTGCAGACGGCTGCGCCGCAAACCAGGCCAAGACCGCTGGCTGGGGCTCGGCGCGCAACAGCTCAGACAGCACATTGGTGTCAAGCAACAAGCCAGGCTCACGAACGTCGGCGCCTGGCAGCAGCCGGCGTGTCTTGCAGCGGCGGCTCACGCACAGCTTGCCGGGGCTCGATGTCCAGTTGCACATCGCCGAATGAGGCGAAGCGTGCACGGATGCGTTGGGCCAGATCGGTTTCGGCAGCAGTCTCCTGCAAGGCAGCGCGCAGGATCTGGCGCGCCTCCTCTTCCATCGACCGGTTGTTGGCGGCGGCTTTCAAACGCAGGCGTTGTTTGGTCGGGTCGTCAAGGTTGCGGACGGTGAGCGTGCTCATGCGGACCTCCGGATTCAAGCAATGCTGTCAATGCCAGCAATGATAGCAAGGCGGCCCGCTACAACCACCCCACACACCCCAGCGCGCCGCAGCGGCAGCGCAGCGTGCCTTCGTGGTGGGTTTCGCCGTAGTTGACCGTGATCTCCTCGCCCACGCCAATGGCGCGCAGCGCGTAGAACTCAACGCGGCCGTCGCGGATCGTCAGCCGTGCATTCGGGCTGCAGCCGTGGTTGGTGAAGCGCATCGGGTCGCTGCTCCTGGATGCGTCGATGGCCTTCTTGGCCGATACCTCGACGATCTTGATGCGGGCCTGGCCGGCAGCGCGCCGGCGGGCTTCGGACACGCTGATGGTCTCGCCCCGGATCTCACCGATCTTGCGGTGTGCCGGCACGGGCTCGGCGGCAAAGGCGCCAAAGCCGTCGATGCCGCTCTTGCGCACTGCCACGTCGTACTTCTGGTAGGCCGGGCGCTCAGGTGTTGGCAACGGGGGCGGGGCGTGCTGGAGGCTGTGCAAGCGGGGCATCGGTGCGGTGGTGCGGAGGTGGCTGTTGCGGCTGACTGGCCGCGCCTGGGGCGGCTGGGCGCGGCAGGGGCCGCGTGCCGGCGTCAACATCCTCGCGCTCGACCCGCCAGAAGTGATCGTACGCTGCGGCGTCCAGCACCAGGTCCAGCGTCGGCACCAGTGCCAGCTCGGTGCCGCCGAACTTGCGCTTGAAGTCGCTGATCTGCTGCCAGGCATGCCCAGCCTGCCCGGGTGGCGCCACGCCCCACAGGTCGTACCAGTCGCAGCCGGCGGCCTTGGCCGCGCACATGATGTGGTGGTGCAGCGCATACGGCGCCATCGTCTTGCGGTGCAGCACCAGCGAGCCGCCGTAGAAGTAGGTGGCGCGCCGCCCCGCCATCACCACCAGCGCGGTGGCCAGCCGCCGGCCCCGGTATTGCGCAAAGTACAGCGAGGCCGCCGCCGGGGCACCGGCCTCGGTGCCCAGCGTCTTGAGCATCGACCGAAAGTAGCCCGGCGGTTTGACGGCAATGCCCTGGCGGTCGGCCGTGCGGCGCTGGATGCGCAGGAAGTCGGCCACGCCCTGCTCGGAGTTGTCTTCGACGACGACCACGCCGTGCTTCTGTGCCAGGCGGATGTTGTAGCGGCCCTTGGGCTTCATCTGGGCCAGGATCTGCTGCGTGTCGGGGCGCAGGTCGATGCACAGGGTCTGCCGAGGCTCGCGGTAGCAATCGCCATGCGGTGGCTGCTGGAACCCGTGCACAAAGCCCGGCAGGCTGGCCCAGCGGGGCTCGATGCGCAGGTGGCTGACGGTGGCGTCTTCAGCTGCGGCGTGGCGCCGCACACTGGCAAGCACTGCTTCAAACACCTGCGTTGCCGCGTCTGCGTCAGGCGGCAGCACCGGGCCTTCCTGAACATAGTAGAAGCAGTGGCCGTCGTCGTACCTCCACTTGCCGACCAGGGCGCCGCCGACGATGGCCTCACCGTCCTTGAGCGTCACGGCGAAGTGGCCAAAGCCCACGCTGGCGCGGAACTTGGCCCAGGCCGACATCTGCATGAAGCCGCTGGCCGGTGAGGCCTCGACAAAGCGGTCCCAGGCCAGCCAGCGGCCGGCGTCGTCGGTGGCGGTCGTCATGGGCCGCCGCCTTGCGCCGCTGGCGCGCCGCGGCCCGTGGCTGCCAGATGGGCGACCGCGCGCCCGCCCATGGCGTCCAGGTCGATCACCCGGTCAGCGGTGCGGATGGTCTCGGGCCGGTGGGCCACGATGATGCGGGTCAACTTGGTGGCGCGCACGGCGGCGCTGACCAGTTTTTCATTCGCCACGTCGAGGTGGCTGGTGGCTTCGTCGAGCAGCAGCACGCCCGGTTGGCGGTACAGCGCGCGGGCCATCAGCAAGCGCTGTTTCTGGCCACCCGACAGCACCGTGCCCATGTCGCCGATCAGCGTGTGGTAGCCCATCGCCATGGCGGCAATCTCTTCATGCAGCGCGGCTTGGCGGGCGCACCGTTCAATGCGCCGTGCATCCGGCTGGTCGGCAAAGAAGCAGATGTTGTCGGCCACCGAGCCGGCAAACAGCTGGTCGTCCTGCATCACCACGCCGATCATCGACCGCCAGCGTGCCAGGCCCAGGTGCGCCAGCGGCCGGCCGTCGACCAGCACCTCGCCTTCGGTGGGTGACAGCAGGCTGGCCAGGATCTTCAGCAGCGTGGTCTTGCCACAGCCCGAGGCGCCGATGATGGCCACCGTCTCGCCCGGCTGCACCTCGAAGCTCAGGTCATGCAGCACCCAGGGGTCGGTGTCGCTGTAGCGAAAGCGCAGGTTGCGCACCGCCACCGCCACCGGCTGGCCCGGCATGTCCAGCGGTGCTGCCGGGCTGCGTGGCTCGGGCGTGGTCAGCGCAATGTCGGCCAGCCGCTCGGCATGCAGGCGCAGCATGGTCAAGTCGACGGCGCGGTCGATCAGGTTGCTGATGCGGCTGAGGAACTGGTCTTTGTAGGCAATGAAGGCCAGCAGCATGCCGATCGACATCTGCTTTTCGAGCACGCGGTTGGCGCCCAGCCAGACCACCAGGATCACCATCGTGCCGATCAGCAGCGAGTTGGCGATGCGAAACAGCAGCCGCAGCTTTTGCGCCGTCAACTGCCGGTTCACCGTCTCCACCAGCAGGTTCATCCAGTGCGCGCGGCGGCTGTCCTGGGCATTGAACAGCTTGATGGTCTTGACCCCGCGCATGGTCTCCAGCAGGTGGCTGTCGCGCCGCGCGCCCCAGACGATGGCCTCGGCCGACGCATGGCGCAGCGGCGTGTACGACATCCAGCGCAGCAGCGCATAGAGCATGGCGCCGGCCACCACCACCAGCGCCAGGGTGGGCGCAAACAAGAACATGATGGCCAGCGTGATGGTGGCCAGGATGCCGTCGAGCAGCGTCTCGATGACGTCGGTGGTCACTGCCGTGAGGATGCTGTCCTGCGAGCCAAAGCGCGACATCACGTCGCCCAGGTGGCGGGCCTCGAAATAAGCCGACGGCAGGTTCACCAGATGGCTGAACAGGTTGGACCGGCCCTGCACCTTGAGCGACGCGCCGAGCACGATCACGATCCAGCCCCGCATCGCCGACACCGCCGTGCGCAGCAGCAGCATCAGCGCGAAGCCCAGCGCCAGCACCAGCAACAGGTTGCGGTCGGCGCTGACCAGTGCATGGTCAACCACCCACTGCATGAACAGTGGGCTGGTGACGGCAAAGGCCTCGATGGCCAGCGCCAGTGCAAACAGCTGCCCCAATGACCGGCGCAGCCCGACGATGCGCCCCAGCACCGAGCGCATGCGCACCCGTGGCGCGGCTTGCACCGGTTGCAGGGCGCTGACCACCGACAGCTCCAGGGCCACGCCGGTGAAGTGCTTGGACACCACCGCCAGCGGCAGCCGGCGCACACCCATCGCGGGGTCATGCACCACAGCGGTGTCGCGCGTGACCTTGGCCAGCACCACGAAGTGGTTCAGGTCCCAGTGCAGGATGCAGGGCGTCGTCAACTGGCGCAGCTCGCTCAGCTCCAGCTGCACCGGGCGCGCGGCCAGCCCCAGGCGTTCGGCCATGCCGACCAGGTGCTTCAGGTTCACGCCCTTCAGCGACACCGACAGCCGCCGCCGCAGCTCGGCAATCTCAGACGGCTGGCCGTGGTAGCCAACCACCATGGCCAGGCAGGCCAGGCCACATTCGGCCGCCTCGGTCTGCATGACCATCGGCAGGCGTG
>JANNMP010000694.1:0-5241 GCA_031398015.1 Burkholderiaceae bacterium | reverse complement strand
GCATTTCGCTGATCGCCGGCGCCACCGCCTTCGAGATCCCCTGGGGCTCGATCATGGCTGCGTCGGTGATCGTCACCGTGCCGCTGTTGTTGCTGGTGCTGGTGTTCCAGAAGAAGATCGTCTCCGGCCTGACCGCCGGCGCAGTGAAAGGCTGAGCCCCGCATGTCGCGCATCGATTTCCAGCAGCTCAGCAAGCGCTACGGCCCCACGCTGCCGCTGACCATCAAGGACGCCACGCTGAGCATTGCGGCGGGCGAGTTCTGCGTCTTCGTCGGCCCATCGGGCTGCGGCAAAAGCACGCTGCTGCGCTGCGTGGCGGGGCTCGAAGACATCACCGCTGGTGACTTGCACATTGCCGGTGTGCGGGTCAATGACCTGCCGCCGGCCAAGCGCGGCGTGGCCATGGTGTTCCAGAGCTACGCGCTGTATCCGCACATGACGGTGGCGCAGAACATGGCCTTCGGCCTGCAGGTGATGGGCGCCGACAAGGCCACCATCGCCGCCAAGGTGAAGGCGGCGGCCGACATCCTGCAGCTGACACCGCTGATGGACCGGCTGCCGAAGATGCTGTCAGGCGGCCAGCGCCAGCGCGTGGCCATCGGCCGGGCGATCGTCAAGGAGCCCAAGCTGTTCCTGTTCGACGAGCCGCTGTCGAACCTGGACGCCGCGCTGCGCGTGCAGACCCGGCTGGAGATCGCCAAGCTGCACCATGACCTGGGCTCGGCCAGCATGATCTACGTCACGCATGACCAGGTCGAGGCCATGACGCTGGCCGACAAGATCGTGCTGCTGCGTGCCGGCCCGGATGTGCAGACCATTGGCAGCGTGGCGCAGTTCGGCACCCCGATGGACCTGTACCACCGGCCACAGAACCTGTTTGTGGCCGAGTTCATCGGCAGCCCCAAGATGAACGTGATGCCGGGCACGCTGGTGCGCGCCGAGCCCGGCCATGCGGTGGTCGATGTGCATGGCGGGCAGGTCAGCGTGGCAGTGGACGCACGCAGCGCAGCCGCTGGCGCGGCGGTGAGTCTGGGCATCCGGCCCGAGCATTTGATCGAGGGCGACAGCGGTGCCGGCGCGCCGATGCAGCTGCGCCTGAAGCAGATGGAGCGTCTGGGCGACAGCTCGCTGCTGTATTTGACGATCAATGACAACGCGCCGTTGGTGACGCTGCGCGTGGATGGTGCGGCCGCCCATGCCCCAGGCGCAGGTGTCACGCTGCGGCTGCGCGCCGACATGTGCCACTTGTTCGACGCCAAGGGCCAGGCCTTCAAGCGCACGGTCGCACTGCCGGCCTGAGCTGCGGCCTGCCCTGCGTTTTTGTGTGCCTGCTGCGTGCTGTCTGTGGGCCGTCTGTTTGCTTGCACTGCCGGGACAAATGCCATGCCCACACCGTGGTGGAAACACAGCGTCGTCTACCAGATCTACCCACGCAGCTTCTGCGACAGCAACGGCGACGGCATTGGTGACCTGCCCGGCATCACCAGCAAGCTCGGCCACTTGCAGCAATTGGGCGTGGACGTGGTCTGGCTGTCGCCGGTGTACGCCTCGCCGAACGACGACAACGGCTACGACATCAGCGACTACCGCGCCATCCATCCTGAGTTCGGCAGCATGGCCGATTTCGATGCGATGCTGGCGGCGATGCGCTCACGCGGCATCAAGCTGATGATGGACCTGGTGGTCAACCACAGTTCGGACGAACACGCCTGGTTTCAGCAGGCGCGCTTGAGCCGCGACAACCCGTACCACGACCACTACATCTGGCGTGAGCCGCGCCAACAAGCGGTGCCAGGCGCGCCGCATGGCCATGAGCCCAACAACTGGCAGGCGGCGTTCGGCGGCTCGGTCTGGCAGTGGAACGAGGCCACCGGTGAGTACTACCTGCACATGTTCTCGCCCAAGCAGCCCGACCTGAACTGGGACAACCCCAGGCTGCGCGCCGAGGTCTGGGACGTGATGCGGTTCTGGCTGGCCAAGGGCGTGGCGGGTTTCCGCATGGATGTGATCAACATGATCTCCAAGCCACCCGGTTTTCCTGACGCGCGTCTGGTGCAGCCCGGCTTCCTGCAGCCCGGCTTCGGCCTGGTGACCAACGGCCCGCGCCTGCTCGAACACCTGCGCGAGATGAAGGCCGAGGTGCTGCAGCACCACGACACCATCACGGTGGGCGAGGCGCCGCTGGCCACCACGCTGCAAGGCGTGCAGATCACCAACCCCGAGACCGGCGCGCTGAACATGCTGTTCCAGTTCGAGCACATGGAGTTGGACGCGCAGCCGGGCGCTGGCAAGTGGGCGCTCAAAGCCCTGGACCTGCGTGAGCTGAAGGCCACGATGATGCGCTGGCAGGATGCCCTGCACGGCAACGGCTGGAACAGCCTGTACCTGAGCAACCATGACCAGCCGCGGCAGGTGTCGCGCTTCGGTGATGACAAGCTTTGGCGCGTTGAGTCAGCCAAGATGCTGGCCACCTGGCTGCACCTGCAGCAGGGCACGCCCTACATCTACCAGGGTGAAGAGCTGGGCATGGCCAACACGCCGTTTGCGTCGGTGGACGAGTTGCGCGACATCGAGTCGATCAACTTCTACCGCGCGGCAGTGCAGGGGCGTGGTGAAGACGCTGCGTTGGTGCTGCATGCCATCGGCGCCAAGGGCCGTGACAACGCGCGCACGCCGATGGCCTGGAAAGGTGGCCCCAACGCCGGCCCCAACGCCGGCTTCAGCACCGGCACGCCGTGGATCAAGCTGCAGCCCGACTGCCAGTCTGTCAACGCCGAACAGGCCGTGGCCGACCCGGACTCGGTGTTCCACCACTACCGGCGCCTGATCGAATTGCGCCGCGCCCACCCGGTGATCGTTGACGGCCGCACCGCGCTGCTGCTGCCCGAGCACCGGCAGCTCTACGCCTACACCCGCACGCTGGGCCGCCAGGTGTTGCTGGTGGTGTGCAACTTCAGCGCCGA
This sequence comes from Burkholderiaceae bacterium, assembly GCA_031398015.1. Classification (GTDB taxonomy): domain Bacteria; phylum Pseudomonadota; class Gammaproteobacteria; order Burkholderiales; family Burkholderiaceae_C; genus Pseudaquabacterium. The sequence goes on along the minus strand of JANNMP010000694.1, from coordinate 2,278 downwards.
CACGCCGCACTTTGCCTGGCCGCAGGCGCTGCGCCAGGGCTGCTGCCGGCTCTTGATCGCCAACCTGCCGGTGCCCGACACTGCAGCGCACAGCGGCTTCGATCTGCGCCCGTTCGAGGCGCGGGCCTATCTGCTCGGAGAGAACGACACATGAGCGCACGCCTGTTGGCCGATGTCGGCGGCACCAACGCCCGCTTTGCCTGGCAGGCCGGGCCGGGCGGCGCCATCGGCGATGTCATCGTGCTGCCCTGTGCTGACCATGCCAGCCTGGCCGATGCCATCACCACCTGCCTGGCCCGGCTTGGGCGTGGCACACCGCCAGACTGCGCCATCGCCATCGCCAACCCGGTGGTGGGTGACCAGGTCAGCATGACCAACCACCACTGGACGTTTTCGATCAGCGCGCTGCAGGCCCAGTGCGGCTTTCACCGCCTGCGCGTGCTGAACGACTTCACCGCGCTGGCGCTGGCCCTGCCGCTGCTGCCGGCGGCCGATCTGCAACAGGTGGGTGGCGGCGCGGCCGTGCCACACACCGCCATCGCGTTGATCGGCCCGGGCACCGGCCTGGGTGTGTCGGGCCTGGTGCCCGACGGGCGCGGCGGCTGGGTGCCGCTGGAAGGCGAGGGCGGCCACGCCACGCTGGCCAGCCGCACGCCGCGTGAGCAGGCGGTGCTGCAGCAGCTGGACGCGTTGTACGGCCATGCCTCGGGCGAGCGGGCGGTGTCGGGCCAGGGCCTGGTCGATGTCTTCCAGGCGCTGCAGCGCATCGATGCGCCTGCCTTGCCGCAGCGCAATCTCAGCGCCGCCGCCATCGTGCAGGGCGCGCTCGACCACAACGACGCTGCCTGCCTGGAAGCGGTGGACCTGTTCTGTGCCTTCCTGGGCACCGCCGCAGGCAACCTGGCGCTGACGCTGGGCGCGCGTGGTGGTGTCTACATCGGCGGGGGCATCGTGCCGCGCCTGGGGGATGCGTTTGCGCAGTCGCCGTTTCGCAGCCGCTTCGAGGCCAAGGGCCGCTTCGCGCGCTACCTGGCCGCGATCCCGGTGTTCGTGATCCGTGCAACGCAATCACCGGCATTACTCGGCGCCGCCGCCGCGCTGGACAGCGATTTGCGCTGACCTGCCTTGCCAGCCACCTGCGCCCATCCGATTTCTCCGTTTCACTGGACTGGAGACAAGCCGATGACCGACACCACCACCATCGCCCAGATCTGCAACGCCCAGCATGGCGACCCGTTCGCCGTGCTGGGCTTGCACAGCGATGCCAGCGGCCAGCGTTGCCTGTCTGCCTTTCTGCCCGGCGCAGCCGTGGTCGAGGCCTGCAGCGCCGACGGCAAGCGCATCTTTGGCGCGCTGGACAAGCGCCACGGCGACGGCTTCTTCGAGGGCGTGATGCCCGCTGCCATGCCCGACGACTACCGCCTGCGCGTGCGCTGGCAAGACGGCAACAGCAGCACGCTGGACGACCCCTACCGCTTCGGCGCGGTGCTTGGCGAGATGGATGTCTGGCTGATGGGCGAGGGCACCCACCTGCGCCCCTACGAGGTGCTGGGCGCCACCGCGCGCGACATGCAGGGCGTGGCCGGCACGTCGTTTGCCGTCTGGGCGCCGAATGCATCGCGGGTCAGCGTGGTCGGGGACTTCAACTTCTGGGACGGCCGCCGCCACCCCATGCGGCTGCGCCGTGAATGCGGCGTGTGGGAGATCTTTCTGCCAGGCGTGCGCGCCGGTGCGCGCTACAAGTACGCGCTGCGCACCCGTGACGGCCAGGTGCTGCCGCACAAGGCCGACCCGTATGCGCTGCAGTCTGAGCTGCGCCCGGCCACCGCCAGCGTGGTGGCCAGCATGCCGGCGCTGATCGCGCCGTCCGAGGCGCGCAAACGCGCCAATGCACTCGACGCACCGATGGCCATCTACGAGGTGCACCTGGCCTCATGGCGGCGCAAGGACGGCAACCGCTGGCTGAACTGGGACGAGCTGGCCGACGAGCTGGTGCCCTACACCCGCGACATGGGCTTCACCCACCTGGAGCTGCTGCCGGTCAGTGAACACCCGTTCGACGGCAGCTGGGGCTACCAGCCGATCGGCATGTACGCCCCCACGGCGCGCTTCGGCGTGCCCGCCGATGAAGCCGACGGCCGTGGCCTGGGTGCCGGCTTTCGCCGCTTTGTCGACCGCTGCCATGCCGAGGGCGTGGGCCTGATCCTCGACTGGGTGCCGGCGCACTTTCCCAGTGATGCACACGGCCTGGCCAATTTCGACGGCACACATCTGTATG
>JANNMP010000668.1:0-2670 GCA_031398015.1 Burkholderiaceae bacterium | reverse complement strand
GGTGATGCGCGAACTGGACGAATGGCTGCGTCATCGGCTTCGGGCCGTGCAGCTCAAGCACTGGAAGCGCGGAACCACGGCCTACCGGGAACTGCGCAAGCTGGGCGCGCGTGTGGATGAAGCACGGCGCATTGCCAATCATGTCAGATGCCTATGGCATACCAGTCGCCTGGGAGTCAACCGCCTGCTGCCCATTGCCTTCTTCGACCGCCTGGGAGTGCCCAAATTCTCCTGACCTCAACTTCTCGAACCGCCCGGTGCGGACCCGCATGCCGGGTGGTGTGGGAGGGGTCTGACCAGTGTGCCGGCCCCTATCCCGATCGGAGTAGAGCAGGGGAACCCGTCCCGGCGCTGTTGCGCCAATGATCGAACGCTTGTCTTCAGTCCAACCCCAACCGCGTTGCCAAATCACCCAGGTCATCGGCAACCACGTCGAACACCGTCGCCCCCACCGGCTCCATCGGCCCACCGGGCCCACGTTCGGCGGGGCGCGGGATGTAGGCGGTCATCAGGCCGGCGCGTTGGGCGGCGGCCAAGTCCGATGGGTGAGCGGCCACCATCATCACCTGGCCGGGTGCCAGGCCCAGCAGCCGGGCGGCACCCTGATAGACCGCCGGGTGTGGCTTGAAGTGGCCGAACAGCTCGGCCGACAGCACGCAATCCCAGGGCAGGCCGGCGTGTTTGGCCATGTTCACCAGCAACGCCATGTTGCCGTTGGACAGGCTGCTGAGGGTGAACCCGCGCCGCAGCCGGGTGAGGCCGGCCGCGCTGTCGGGCCAGGGCGCCAGCCGGTGCCAGGCCAGGTTGAACCAGGCCCGCTCGGCCTCGGGCAGGTTGCCCAGGCCGAAGCGTGGCAGCACATCGTCGAGGATCAGGCGGTGCAGCGCGTCGATGGTCTGCCAGGGCAGCTCACCCCGCTCGACCTTGGCCATGATCGGGTAGTAGCCGTCGCGCCAGGCGTCGGCCAGCGCGGCCCAGTCGGCCTGCAACCCAAGGCGCTGGCCCAACGCCTGGCCGTCGGCGATCAGGCTGCTGCGCCAATCGACCACGGTGCCGAAGATGTCGAAGCAGAGCGCGCGCGGCGTGTTCATCGCTGCATGATGCCGCAGCGGCGCCCCGGCATACAGTGCAGCGCATGAGCTATGAACTGCACTATTGGCCCACGATCCCCGGCCGCGGTGAATTCGTGCGGCTGGCGCTTGAGGCCGCTGGCGCGCCGTATGTGGATGTGGCGCGCGGGCCCGATGCGGCAGGCCAGGGCATGGCCGCGATGCAGCGCCTGCTGAACGACCCGCGCCAGCCGCACCCGCCGTTTGCGCCGCCGGTGCTGATCGACGGCGCGCTGGTGATCGGCCAGACCGCCGCCATCCTGCACCACCTGGGCCCGACGCTGAAGCTGGTGGGCCGCAGCGAGGCGGCGCGGGTGTGGACGCAGCAGATCCAGCTGACCATTGCCGACATGGTGGCTGAAGCCCACGGCACCCACCACCCCATCGCCAGCGGCCTGCACTATGAAGACCAGCAGGCCGAGGCCCTGCGCTGTGCTGCCGAGTTCTGCCGCCACCGCCTGCCCAAGTACCTGCACTGGTTCGAGGCTGTCATCCAGCGCAACCCGGCCGGCCCGCGCCACCTGGTGGGCGGCAAGCTGAGTTATGCCGACCTGTCGCTGTACCAGCTGATCGAAGGGCTGCGGTACGCCTTTGCCCGCGCCAGCCAGCGGGTGCTGGACAGCACACCCGGCATCGTGGCGCTGCAGGGCCGGGTGGCGGCCTTGCCCAAGGTGGCCGCTTACCTGCGCAGCACGCGGCGCATCCCGTTCAATGAGCAAGGCATCTTCCGCCGCTACCCTGAGCTGGACACCGCGCCATGAGCAGCACCGCCTTGCCCATGCCCGCCGCCGCGAATCCTGGCGACAGGCTGGCCGCCATCGACACGCCGGCCCTGCTGCTCGACCTGGACGCCTTCGAGCGCAACCTCGAGCGCATGCAGGCGCTGGCCAGCGGTGCTGGCGTGGCGTTGCGCCCGCATGCCAAGGCGCACAAGACGCCGGCCATCGCGCTGGCGCAGTTGCAGCGCGGGGCGGTGGGCATCTGCTGCCAGAAGGTGAGCGAGGCGCTGCCGTTTTTGCAGGCCGGTGTGGCCGACATCCACATCAGCAACCAGATTGCCGGCCCTGCCAAGGCGGCGCTGCTGGCGCAGATGGCGTTGTCGGCGCGCCTCAGCGTGTGTGTGGACCACCCGCAGCAGGTGGCCGACCTGGCCGCTGCCACCGCTGCGGCAGGCAGCCGGCTCGGGGTGCTGGTCGAAATCGACATCGGCCAGGGCCGCTGCGGTGTGGCCGATGCCGCTGCGGTGCAGCGGCTGCTGCAGGCCATGGCGCCGCATGCGCAGCTGCGCTTTGGCGGCCTGCAGGCCTACCACGGTGGCGTGCCGCATGTGCGTGGCCTGGAGGCGCGGCGCGCTGCTGCGGCGCGCGCGGCTGAACGTGTCGGGCGCGTGCTGGCGGCGCTGGCGGCGGTGGGCGTGGCCTGCCCGGTGGTCAGCGGTGGTGGCAGCGGCAGCGCGTTGTTTGATGCCGGCAGCTGCGTCTACACCGAGCTGCAGCCCGGCTCGTATGTCTTCAAGGACGCGGACTACGGCCGCAATGTGGCCGACGCGGCACTGCAGTTC
>JANNMP010000632.1:0-8536 GCA_031398015.1 Burkholderiaceae bacterium | reverse complement strand
CGCGGTCCTGCTCCTGCTGGCTCAGCCGCGCATACAGCGGCAGCACCTGCACGCCCGGCGGGTGGTGCTTCTGCAAGTGCTCGGCCGCTTCGCGGATCTCGCGCTCGCCGGGCAGGAACACCAGGATGTCGCCCGGGCCGTCGCGCCAGAGTTCATCCACTGCATCGGCAATCGCATCGTCCAGGCCGTAGGTGCGTGAGTACTCGAACGGCTTGAAGCGCTGCTCAACGGGGAACATCCGGCCGCTGACCTGGATCACCGGCGCCGGGCCCAGCGCGCTGTCGAAGTGCCTGGCAAACCGGTCGGCGTCGATGGTGGCCGAGGTCACCACCACCTTCAAATCCGGCCGGCGCGGCAGGATCTCGCGCAGGTAGCCCAGCAGAAAGTCGATGTTCAGGCTGCGCTCATGGGCCTCGTCGATGATCAGCGTGTCGTACTGGCGCAGCTCGGGGTCGCCTTGCGTCTCGGCCAGCAGGATGCCGTCGGTCATCAGCTTGACGCTGGCCCCCGGCTGCAGCCGGTCCTGAAAGCGCACCTTGTAGCCCACCACCTCGCCCAGCGGGCTTTGCAGCTCGTCGGCGATGCGCTTGGCCACGCTGGTGGCGGCCAGCCGGCGCGGCTGGGTGTGGCCGATCAGGCCGCTGCCACCACGCGCCCAGTTGCCCAGGCCACGGCCGAGTTCGAGCGCGATCTTGGGCAACTGCGTGGTCTTGCCCGAGCCGGTCTCGCCACAGACGATCACCACCTGGTGCGCCGCGATGGCACGCGCGATCTCGTCGCGCCGGGCCGAGACCGGCAGCGCTTCTGGGTAGGTGATGGTGGGGACGGCGTTGGCCGGGCGCGGCGGCCGATCTGGGCGATCAGGCCGGGCCGGGCGCGCCGGTGGGGCAGGCAGGCTCACGTCGGGCCCGATTATCGGCGCGCCGTCCATCCTCTCAGGGACGGACTCACCGCGCAGCTTGCAACGCTGTTGCAACGCGCGGCGATCAGCATGGCCGCACCGGGCCTGCATCCACACCTTGGCCCGGCACCCAAGCCAGGAGACGCCCATGCGCCGCACCAACGACCTTGCCCGCAACCACCCGCCCCACCGGGCCCGCGCCGGCCTCTGCCACGCCCGCGCCCTGGCGCTGGCCCTGCCGCTGCTGCTGGCCAGCGCAGCGGCCACCGCACAGGTGGTGAATGTGGCAACGCTGGTCACCGGCACGGCCGAGCGCACGCCCAGCAGCAGCTTGCGCACACCCTGCGGCAGCGCCTGCACCTGGGCCAGTGCGTCTGGCGCGGCGGTCAGCGACAACTTTCAAGTGGAAGTGGGTGCGCTGACGCTGGCCAGCTGGCCACCGCTGTGGCTGGCCAACTTGGCGTTGCCACAGGCGGTGGATGACAGCCAGACCGTGCCGCCGCCCAGCAGCGGTGCGATGTGGACCGGGCTGGCCGAGGGCCCGCGCCACCTGGCCGAGGTGGCCTACAGCAGCCTGATGCTGGCGCCGGCCGGCCAGCGCCTGCTGGGCTCATAAAACTTCCGCGTCGGCAACGGCGCGGCGGTGCTGAGCTACGCGGTGCGCATCCACAACGCCACGGCGCAACCGCAGGCGCAGTGGCTGGAATTCACCGTGCCCACGGCGGCACCGGTGTTTGCCACCGCCACCAACCCGCTGGGCGGCCCCAGCGGCTACCAGGCCGAGACCGCCTACCCCGATCTGCAGGCCACCCGCACAACGGTGGATGTGGTCGTCGATGGCCTGCCGGTGTGGTCATCGACGCAGAACCGGCTGCGGCCCAAGCGGGTGCCCGGCGTCAAGGGTGACTTGTGGCTGAAGACCGGCAGCGCGCTGGGCAGCGGCAAGACGACGCTGTTTTTGGGCACGCTGCCGGCCAAATCTGCGCTGCATGTGCTGGTGGTGCTGCGCACCGACGCCCGCCTGCTGGCGCCCGATTGCAAGCTTGACTACAGCGTCAGCCCATCGCTCAAGCGCTGCCATGCGCACCGCGAGCAGCTGGGCATCCCGTCGGTGGCCGCCTGGTCCGGCGCCCCCACGCTGCGCCCGGCGATCGACGTGTTCCTGAACTGAAACCGGAGCCACCACCATGAACTCCAACCTCCAACTGACCATCCGCCTGGCGCTGGTGATTGCCACCTGCACGCTGGCGCTGCGTGCGCAGGCTGCGCCCAATGCACCGCTGCCACCGCTGCGCGAGCTGACCCCAACCGAGATCAACGCCGTGCTGGGCCTGCCCAAACTGACGCCGGCGCAACTCGGCCTGAAGGTGGCAGCGTTGACCCGCGCCGCCGCCCACGGCAAGGGCGCGCCGCGCCTGGCGGTGCAGCGCCAGGCCGGCAGTGATGCTGCGGTGTACAGCGGCCTGCCGGTGACCACGGCCACGTTGTTGCCAGGCACATCGGCCAGCGGCCAGTTGGCCGACTTCGTCAGCGTGGGTGACTTGGCGCAATCCTGGGCCACGATGACGGCCGCTGGTGTGCCGCACCTGTTCGTCTGGGCCTATGGCGACTTTCAGGCCGAGGCCACGGCGTCGTGGCACACCACGCTGACGGTGCCGGCCGGCGGCTCGCGCGAGGTGTTCCTGCGTTTCGTGGTGCCGCCGCTGGTGCTGACCGGCGACACCGAAGGCGACCACCCGCACCGCTGGCGCAGCCGGGTGCGGGTGGACTTGCTGGTCAATGGTTTCCCGGCCTGGTCAACCGAGGCCACGCGGCTGCGCAGCGCCTGGTCAACCTGCGAGACCGACGGCTGTGCCGGCCAGCTCACCACCGAAAACGTCACGCTGGTGCAATTCGGCCGCCCGCTGGCCTTTGCCACCGACGACGAGGACAGCAGCACCAGCAATGACAGCACCAGCATCCCGCTGCGCAACAGCCCGTCGGCCAGCCGCACGGTGCACATGACGCTGGGCCGCCACGCCCAGAACACCCGGCTGCACCTGGCCTGGGTGATGCGTGGCACGGCCTGGTCAGAGCCGAAGACCGTGGGTGGCACCGACCACCGCTGCGAGTGGGACCCGGTGCCCGACCGCTGGTTCTGCTCACGCGCCAACCTGAGCCTGGCCGGCAGTGCTGCGGATGCGCCGGAGTTGCGGTTCGGGCCTTGATCAAACCTGGGCCGGCGGTGTGGCCGGCAGCAGATCGGCCACCGTCATCGCAGCCAACCCACCGCGCAAACGGAACGCCGCCGTGGCCTGCTGGTCATGCAGCAGCAGGCTGTCGATCAGCGGCTGCGCGGCGGTGGCAGCGGGGTCGATCAGCAGCACATGGCGCTGCGCACCGTCTTCGTCGAGCCGGCCGCACCAGCCCAGCGCCATCAGGTCACCGAGGGCCGGCGCCACCTGCAATGGGTCGGTGCGCAGCGCGCCGGCCAGCGCGTTGGTGCTCAAGCCCCCGGCACTGCTGCTGCGCGCCGCCGCCAGCGCCTGCAGCACCGCCAGCGCCAGTGCAAAGCGGCCGCCCGGGCGCTCAGGCCGGCGCACCACGCGCGCCGCCAGGCTGGGCGCGTAGGCGGCGATCACCGCGCCCAGCAGCACCGTCAACCAACTCAGGTAAATCCACAGCAGAAAGATCGGCAAGGTGGCAAACGCACCGTAGACCATCGCGAAGCCCGGCACGGCTTTGACATACCAGCCCAGCGCACGCTTGGCCAGATCAAAACCCACCGCCACGAACAGCGCGCCAGCCCAGGCATGCGGCCAGCGCACATGGGTGTTGGGCACAAAGCGGAACAGGCAGGCCATGCCGAGCGCCAGCAGCGCGAACTCCAGCACGTCGAAGGCCAGCGCCAGTGCGCCGGGCATCGCCCCCACCAGCCCCTGTGATGCCGACACTGCATACGAGGTGATCGACAGGCTGGCGCCCAGCAGCAGCGGGCCGAGTGTCAACGCGGCCCAGTACACCAGCACCCGCTGCGCCAGCGGCCGCGGCTTGGGCACGCGCCAGATGGCGTTGAGCGTGCGGTCGATGGTGAACACCAGCGCCAGCGCGGTGAGGCCCAGCACCAGCAGGCCCACGCCGCCCAGCTTGCTGGCCTTGCCGGCAAACTGGGTCAGCGACAGCAGCACCGGGCGGGCGATGTTGTCGGGCACCAGGGCCTGCAGAAAGTACTGCTGCAGCGCTTGCTGGAAGCGGCCGAAGATCGGAAACGCGGTGAACAGCGCCAGCATCACCGTGACCAGCGGCACCAGGCTGATCAGCGTGGTGAAGGTCAGGCTGCTGGCGGTGAGCGCCAGGTGGTCTTCACGCAGGCGCTGGCGCAGGGTGCGCACGGTGTCGAACCAGGGCCAGTGGCGCAGCGCGCTGACCAGCTCGGCCAGCCGCAGCCGCCAGCGCCGCAGGGCCGAGGACAAAGAAGTCATCCGACTATGATGCCAGCGCGCCACAGGCCCAGCCCGATGCCGTTGCCCACCCTGCCATCGCCCACCCTGCCCTTGCCCACCCTGCCCACGCCCACCCTGCCCTCGCCCACCGGCGCCCAGCCGCCACACGCCGTGGTGCGCGCCACCAGGGCCATGGCGGTGGCGGCCTTGGTCGGCTTGATCTTGCTGGGCCTGGCCTGGGAGCTGTGGCTGGCGCCCACCGGTGCACGCTTCATGGCCTTCAAGGTGCTGCCGCTGGTGCTGCCGCTGGCCGGGCTGCTGAAGCACCGGCTCTACACCTACCGCTGGGTCAGCTTGCTGGTGTGGCTGTATTTCACTGAAGGCATCGTGCGCGCAACCGGGCTGCCGATGGGCGCGCCGCTGGGCCTGGCCGAGTGGCTGGCCTGGGGCCAGGTGGGGTTGTGCAGCCTGCTGTTTGTTGCCTGCGCGGCGCATGTGCGCTGGCGGCTGAAGCACCCGCTGCCGTTGGCGGCGGCTGCGGCATGACTGGCACCGCGCTGGTCACCGAGCTGCAGGGCCTGCTGGGCCCGGCCCTGGTGCTGACCAGCGCCAGCCATGGCGACCTGTCGGCCTGGGAGCTGGATTGGCGCAAGCGCTGGCACGGCAAGGCGCTGGCCGTGGTGCGCCCGGCCAACAGCGCCGAGGTGGCGCAGGTGGTGTTGGCCTGCGCCCGCCATGGCGCCAGCATCGTGCCCCAGGGTGGCAACACCGGCCTGGTGGGTGGTGGTGTGCCCGATGCCAGCGGCACCCAGGTGGTGTTGAGCCTGCAGCGGCTGAACCGGGTGCTCGCCATCGACCGCGCCAACCTGACCATGACCGTGGGCGCCGGCATGGTGCTGCAGGCGGTGCAGCAGGCGGCGGCCGATGCCGGCCTGCTGTTCCCCTTGAGCTTGGCGGCCGAGGGCAGCTGCAGCATCGGCGGCAACCTGGCCACCAACGCCGGCGGCACCCAGGTGCTGCGCTACGGCAATGCGCGCGAGCTGTGCCTGGGCCTGGAGGTGGTGACGGCCGACGGCCAGGTGTGGAACGGCCTGTCGGGCCTGCGCAAGGACAACACCGGCTACGCCCTGCGTGACCTGTTCATCGGCAGCGAGGGCACGCTGGGCATCATCACCGCCGCCACGCTGAAGCTCTACCCACAGCCGGCTGCCAGCCTGACTGCCCTGGCCGCCAGCACATCATTGGCCCACTGTGTGGCCTTGCTGGGCCTGGCGCAGGCGCGCCTGGGCGCGGGGCTGACCGGCTTCGAGGTGATGAACCAGTTCTCGCTCGGCCTGGTGCGCCGGCACTTTGCGCAGCTGGCACAGCCGCTGCCGCCGTCGCCCTGGACGGTGCTGCTGGAATACGCCGATGCCGACGGCGAAGCCAGCGCGCGCCAGCGCTTCGAAGCCCTGCTGCAAGCAGCGCTGGAGCAAGGCTTGATCGGAGACGCAGCAGTGGCCGAGAGCCTGGCGCAAGCGGCCACGATGTGGCACCTGCGGGAGTCGATCCCGCTGGCGCAAAGCGTTGAAGGCCTGAACGTCAAGCACGACATCGCGCTGCCGGTGTCGGCCATTCCAGCGTTCTGCCAGCACACCGATGCAGCGCTGCAGGCGGCCATCCCCGGCGTGCGGCTGGTCAACTTCGGCCACCTGGGCGACGGCAACCTGCACTACAACGTGCAGTGCCCTGAAGGCGCCGAGGCGCAGGCCTTTCTCGACACGCATGAAGACGCGATCAACCGCATCGTGTACGACGCGGTGCAGGCTGCCGGTGGCTCGTTCTCGGCCGAGCATGGTGTGGGCGCGCTCAAGCTGCATGAGATGGCGCAGCGCAAGTCGCCCGTTGCGCTGGGCCTGATGCGCGCCATCAAGCAGGCGCTGGACCCGCAGGCCAGGATGAACCCGGGGCGGGTGGTGGCCTGATTTCGTCAGTGCGCCGGGCCGCCTTTGAGCGCCGCCGGCAGTGGCAACGGCATCACCTCGATGCCTTCGTCTGCCAATGCGGCGCGTTCTTCGGCGCTGGCCTTGCCGCGGATGCCGCGGTGCGCGGCTTCACCGTAATGGATGCGGCGCGCTTCTTCGGGGAAGCGCTCGCCCACGTCTTCGGTGTTCTGCATCACTTGCGCCACCGCCTGCAGCCAGGCCGATTGCAGCGTGGCCGGGGTGGCGTCAGTGGCCCGGCTGCGCGGCTGGCTGGGTTCGGCTGCCGGCGCTGGCGCACGCGCACCAGACAGGTTCAGCCGCGGTGCGCTGGGCAGGCGGGTGATCTGCGGGTTGCCACACAGCGGGCACTCGACCAAACCACGCTCACACTGGCTGGTGAAATCTGCCTCGGATGCAAACCAGCCTTCAAACGCATGGTCATGCTGGCAGCGCAGGTTCAACACCTTCATCGTGTTGACATTATCCGCGTGCGGCGCTCAAGGCCCCGGCCCCCAGCTGAGTGTCCACTGGCCGGCGCGCCACTTCTGCAACCATTGCAGGCCGACCAGGGTCTTCACATCGGTGAGCTCGCCACGCGCGGCCAGTGCGTCGAGTTCGGCTTCGCTGAGCAGGCACAGCTCAATCAGCTCACCGGCATCAAGCCGGCGCACGCCGGCTTGCAGGCCACGCGCAAACCAGATCTCGATGGCCTCGTTGCTGTAGGCGCAGGCGTTGTGGATGAGGCAGGCACGCGCCCATTCGCGGGCGGTGTAGCCGGTTTCTTCGGCCAGCTCACGCGCGGCGCAGGCCAGCACCGGTTCACCGGGGTCGCGCTTGCCGGCCGGGAACTCCAGCAGCACGCGGCCCAGCGGGTAGCGGTATTGCCGCTCCATCACCAGCGTGCCGTCGTCGAGCAGCGGCACCACCATCACCGCACCGGGGTGCACGATGTATTCACGCGTGGCGGTGTGGCCATCGGGCTGGCTGATGACATCACGCCGCACGTCGAGCAAACGGCCGCGCCAGACCTGCTCGCCTGTGACCTGGCGCTCGATCAGCTTGTCGTCACTCATGTGGCAATGATGCCGGCGGGCTGCTTGCGCAGGATGCGCCAGACAAAGCCAGGGAAGGCGAACGTGAGCATCAAGCACAGCGCAACGGCGTAGAACTGCCAGCCCTGCGGTGCGCGCTGGCCCAGGCGGGCCTCGATCAACATGCCCAGGGCGATCATCAAGCCCGACAGCAGCAGCAGCTCCAGCAGGCGCCAACCCAGGGCCTTGGGGGCGCGGCGCGGGCCCACCAACAGCAGGCGCTCGGTCATGAACGGCAGGTTGGCGGCGACAAAGCCCACCAACAGCAACAACCAGCCTGGGCCCGAACCCGACATCGGCAGCTCAGGTGGCCAGTGCACGCAGGATGGCGTCGCGGCACATGGCCATCAGCCCGCCTGGCAGCAAGCCGAAGCCCAGCACGGCGGCGCCGTTGACGGCCAACAGTGCACTGACCCCGGTGCTCTGCAGCGGCCGGCTGGCATTGCTGGCCAACGGCTCGTCGAAGTACATCACCTTGACCAGGCGCAGGTAGTAGAAGGCGCCCACCAGCGACAACAGCACCGCCACCACCGCCAGCACCAGGTAGCCGGTGACATTGGTGGTGACCAGGGCCTGCAGGACGGCCAGCTTGGCATAGAAGCCCACCATTGGCGGCACACCGGCCAGGCTGAACATGAACAGCGTCATGATGCCGGCCAGCCAGGGTGCACGTTTGCCCAGGCCGGCCAGGTCGGTGATCTCTTCACTCTCGAAACCGGTGCGGGCCAGGAACATGATCAGCCCGAAGGTGCCCAGCGTGGTGATGACATAGGTCACCACGTAGAACATCGCCGAGCTGTAGGCATTGCCGGCGCTCAAGGTGTTGCCGCTGACCACGCCGGCCGTCATGGCCAGCAGCATGAAGCCCATCTGGCTGATGGTGGAGTAGGCCAGCATGCGCTTCAAATTGGTCTGGGCAATGGCGCCCAGGTTGCCGATGACCAGCGAGGCCACCGCCAGCACCACCATCATCTGCTGCCAATCGACCGCCAGGCCCAGCATGCCTTCGACGAGCAAGCGCACGGTGATGGCAAACGCCGCCAGCTTGGGCGCGCCGCCGATCAGCAGGGTGACCGCCGTGGGCGCGCCCTGGTAGACATCGGGCACCCACATGTGGAACGGCACCACGCCCAGCTTGAAGGCCAGGCCGGCGACCAC
>JANNMP010000424.1:0-3032 GCA_031398015.1 Burkholderiaceae bacterium | reverse complement strand
GCAAGATCCTCTGGATCATCTGGGCCGGTGGCAACCCGTTCAAGATTGCCGACCTGGACCTGAAGCGCCACGGCATCGAGATCGCCACCGGCGGCAACATCCTTCCGGCGATGACGGCCTACAAGCAGTTCCCGGGCATGGAGGGCGGGTTGTACTACTACTTCGGCATCCCGAAGAACCCGGTCAATGAATGGCTGGTGGCCAACCACTACACCAAGTACAAGACGCCGCCCGACTTCTTCACCGCCGGCGGCATGAGCGCGGCGATTGCGGTGGTCGAGGCGCTGAAGAAGACCAAGGCCGACACCAACACCGACAAGCTGATCACCGCGATGGAGGGCATGAGCTTCCAGACCCCCAAGGGCCGCATGACCTTCCGCAAGGAGGACCACCAGGCGCTGCAGGACATGTACCACTTCAAGATCAAGGTCGATCCGGCGTTTGCCTGGGGCGTGCCGGAGTTGGTCAGGGAGATCAAGGCCGAGGAAATGCAGGTGCCGATTCGCAACAAGCGCTGAGCCCAGGCGTGCTGGAAACGCGGGGTCTGACGATCCGCTTTGGTGGCCATGTGGCCGTTGACAATGTGTCGTGTGCCTTCCAGCCTGGCACGCTGACGGCCATCGTCGGCCCCAACGGCGCCGGCAAGACCACCTACTTCAACCTGATCTCGGGCCAGTTGCCGGCCAGCGCCGGCCAGGTGCTGCTGGACGGGCGCGACATCACCACGCTGGCCGCGCCGTTGCGCACCCGGCTGGGCCTGGGCCGGGCATTCCAGCTCACCCAACTGTTTGCCAACCTGACGGTGCGCGAGAACGTGCGCCTGGCAGTGCAGGCGCGCGAGGCCGGGCGCGGCAATGGCGGCGGCTGGGGTGGGGTGGACCTGCTGCGTGTGTGGCTGGACCGCAAGGGCTGGATCGACGAGGCCCAGGCCATCCTGGCCCAGGTGCGGCTGGCCGACAAGGCCGAATCACTGGCCGCCGCACTGCCGCATGGCGACCAGCGCAAGCTGGAAGTGGCGCTGCTGATCGCGCTCGACCCCAAGGTGTTCATGTTCGACGAGCCCACCGCCGGCATGGGCGTGGACGAGGTGCCGGTGGTGCTGGACTTGATCCGCGCGCTGAAGGCCAGGCGCGATGCCACCATCCTGCTGGTCGAACACAAGATGGACGTGGTGCGTGAGCTGGCCGACCGCATCATCGTGCTGCACAACGGCCAGCTGGTGGCCGATGGCGAGCCGGCGGCGGTGATTGCCAGTCCGGTTGTGCAACAGGCCTATCTGGGCATCGCAGCCGAGGAGCCTGCATGACAGTGCCGGCGCTTGACCTGCGCGGCGTGCACACCCACATCGGCGCTTACCACATCCTGCACGGCGTCGACTTTGCCGTGCCGCAGGGCGAGGTGACGGTGCTGCTGGGCCGCAACGGCGCGGGCAAGACCACCACGCTGCGCACCATCATGGGCCTGTGGCCGGCCAGCGCGGGCACGGTGCAGTTTCAGGGCCGGCCGATCCAGCGCCTGGCCACGCCTGACATCGCTGTGCTGGGGCTGGCCTATGTGCCCGAGAGCATGGGCATCTTCACCGACCTGACGGTCCAGGACAACATGGTGCTGGCCGCGCGCCGTGCCCGCCATGCGGGTGAGCTGGATGCACAGCGGCTGGACTGGATCTTAGGCCTGTTTCCGGCCTTGAAGAAGTTCTGGCTTTACCCCGCAGGCAAGTTGAGCGGCGGCCAGAAGCAGATGCTGGCGGTGGCGCGTGCCATCGTCGAGCCACGTGCGCTGATCCTGATCGACGAGCCCAGCAAGGGCCTGGCGCCGGCCATCGTGCGCAACCTGATCGACGCGTTGCGCGAGCTCAAACGCCAGCAGACCACGCTGCTGCTGGTGGAGCAAAACTTCATGATGGCCAAGGCGCTGGGGGATTCGGTGGCGGTGATGGACAACGGCCGGGTGGTGCACAGCGGTGCCATGGCCGAACTGGCCGCTGACCAGGGCCTGCAGCAGCGGCTGCTGGGCTTGTCGCTGGGGGCGCCGACATGACAGCCGAAGCAGAGCGGGCCGAGCGCCGGGCCGCTCCCAAGCCGGCCCGCGTCCCCACGGGGGACCGCCTGTCGTACCCGGCAGGCGAGGGGCCAATGTCGGCCGTGCCCAAGGCCCAGTTCGACTGGCGGCCGCTGCTGCTGCTGGCTGCACTGATGGCCCTGGCCCTGCCGGCCATCGGCTCGGCCAGTACCTTTGTCACGCTCACCGTGGCCGGGCTGGCGATGGGGGTGTTCATCTTTGTCATCGCCTCGGGCCTGACCCTGGTGTTCGGCCTGATGGACGTGCTGAACTTCGGCCACGGCGTGTTCATCGCACTCGGCGCCTTCATGGCCACCACGGTGATGGCGGCCATGGCGCCGTGGGCGGGTGGCGTGGCGGGCTTGCAGCTCATCAGCGTGTTCAGCGCGATGCTTGTCGCCATGGTGGTGGCCGGCGCGGTCGGCTGGGCGTTTGAGCGGGTGATCGTGCGGCCGGTCTACGGCCTGCACCTGAAGCAGATCCTCATCACCATGGGCGGCATGATCGTTGGCGAAGAGATCATCAAGGTGATCTGGGGCCCGCAGCAGATTGCGCTGCCGCTGCCCTCGGCGCTGACGGGCTCGTGGCTGCTGCCCATCGGTGACGGCGCCAGCATCGAGAAATACCGCGTGCTGGCAGCCGGCATCGGCCTGCTGGTGTTTGCTGGTCTGGCCTGGGTGCTCAACCGCACCAAGCTGGGCCTGCTGATCCGCGCCGGTGTGCAAGACCGCGAGATGGTCGAAAGCCTGGGCTACCGCATCCGCCGGCTGTTTGTTGGCGTGTTTGTCGCCGGCTCGGCGCTGGCCGGCCTGGGCGGCGTGCTGTGGGGCCTGTACCAGCAGAACGTGACGCCGCAGATCGGCGCGCAGGTGTACACGCTCATCTTCATCGTCATCATCATCGGCTGCCTGGGCTCCACGCTGGGCTGCTTCGTCGGCGCGCTGCTGGTGGGCCTGGTGGCCAACTACGCC
>JANNMP010000542.1:0-2652 GCA_031398015.1 Burkholderiaceae bacterium | reverse complement strand
GTCATGACTTGACCGAAGTACACGTTAAAGCGTGCCGCCGCAGCGCCGTCTATGACACGGTGGTCCCAGCTCAGGCTCAGCGACAACATCAGGCGCGGCACGAACTTTTCCCCGTCCCACTTCGGTTCGATGCTGCTTTTGCACACGCCCATGATCGAGACTTCGGGCGCGTTGATGATGGGTGTGAAATACCGCCCGCCAATGCCGCCCAGGCTGCTGATGGTGAAGCAGGCGCCGCTCATGTCGGCCGGGCCCAGCTTGCCGTCACGCGCCTTCTTGGCCAGCTCACCCATCTCCTGGTTGATCTGGAAGATGCCCTTCCTGTCGGCGTCCTTGATCACCGGCACCACCAGGCCGTTGGGTGTGTCGGCGGCAAAGCCGATGTGGAAGTAGCCTTTGAGCACCAGCTGGTCACCATCCAGGCTGGCGTTGAACTCGGGGAACTTCTTCAGCGCCGCGACGGCCGCCTTGATCATGAAGGCCAGCATCGTGACCTTGATGCCGGCTTTTTCGTTCTCTTTGTTGGTGGCCACGCGGAAGGCCTCCAGCTCGGTGATGTCGGCGTCGTCGTGGTTGGTGACGTGCGGGATGACCACCCAGTTGCGGTGCAGGTTGGCGCCGCTGATCTTCTTGATGCGCGACAGGTCCTTGCGCTCGATGGGGCCGAACTTGCTGAAGTCCACCTTGGGCCAGGGCAGCAGGCCGGGGAAGGCCTCGCCGCTGCCAGCTGCTGCTGCAGCCGGTGCCTTGGCTTTTTGCGCTGCGGTTTGCACGGCACCGGCCATCACGCCCTTGACGAAGCCCTGCACATCGCCCTGGGTGACGCGGCCCTTGGGGCCCGAGCCCGTCACTTCGGCCAGCGGCACACCCAGCTCACGCGCCAGGCGGCGGATCGATGGTGATGCATGCGGCAGGCCGGCCTTGGCCACGGTGGGCTCATGGGCCGGCACCGCAGCAGGCGCAGGCGCTGCGGCTGGCACCGCAGCCGAGGCGGCTGCGGGCGCAACAGCGGCCGGTGCAGCGGCAGGCGCCGCCGCTGCAGGTGTGGGCGCCGCAGCGGCCGCCACCGCGCCTTCGAGCACCACCACCAGCGAGCCCATCGCCACCTTGTCGCCCAGCTTGACCTTGACTTCCTTGACCACACCCGCGTGGCTGGACGGAATCTCCATCGACGCCTTGTCGCTTTCCACCGTGATCAGGCTTTGCTCGACCTTGATCGCGTCCCCTGGCTTGACCATCACCTCGATCACCGCCACCTCGGCAAAGTCACCGATGTCGGGCACCAGCACCTCGATCAGGCCGGTGGCGGCCGGCGCTGCAGCAGGCGCTGCGGCGGGTGCAGGCGCAACAGCGGCAGCCGGCGCAGCAGCAGGCGCAGCGGCCGCTGTTGCCGGCGCGCTGGCTGCCGCATCAGCGGCTTCCACCACCAGCAGCAGCGTGCCTTCATTGACCTTGTCGCCGACGGCGACCTTGATCTCCTTGACGACCCCGGCGTGCGACGACGGGATCTCCATCGAAGCCTTGTCGCTCTCCACCGTGACCAGGCTTTGATCGACGGCCACGGTGTCGCCCACCTTGACCATCAGCTCGATCACCGCCACATCCTTGAAGTCACCGATGTCGGGGACCTTGACGTCTGCCAATGCCATGTTCTTGTCTCCGGTTGTGGTGCGTCAGGCGTACAGCGGGTTGATCTTGTCGACGTCCAAGCCGTACTTGGCGATGGCCTCGGCCACCTTGGCCGCCGGCACCGTGCCGTCGTCGGCCAGGGTCTTGAGCGCCGCCACCACGATGTAGTGGCGGTTGATCTCGAAGTGCTCACGCAGCTTGCCGCGGAAATCACTGCGGCCGAAGCCGTCGGTGCCCAGCACCTTGTAGGTTCGGCCACGCCCTTGGGGATCTTTTGGCATGTAAGCCCTGATCTGCTCGCCATACACCTTGATGTAGTCGGTCGAGCAGACCACCGGGCCGGCATGGCTGGCCAATTGCTGGGCAACAAACGGCACGCGCGCTGGTTCGGTGGGGTGCAGCAGGCTCCAGCGCTCGGCGTCTTGCCCATCACGCGCCAGCTCGTTGAAGCTGGGGCAGCTCCAGACCTTGGCGGCCACACCCCAGTCGGCTTCCAGCAACTGCTTGGCGGCAATCGACTCACGCAGGATCGTGCCCGAGCCCAGCAGGTTCACCTGGGGCTGGTTCTTCTTTTTCGTCAGTTCCGGCTTGGCGTCCTGCAGCAGGTACATGCCCTTGATGATCTGGTCCTCGGTGCCGGCAGTCAGCCCCGGCATCGGGTAGTTCTCGTTGAGCAGGGTGATGTAGAAGTAGACGTTGTCCTGCTGCTCGACCATGCGCTTGAGGCCATGGTGCAGGATCACCGCCACCTCGTGCGCAAAGCTGGGGTCGTAGCTGACGCAGTTGGGAATGGTGCCGGCCAGCACATGGCTGTGGCCGTCCTCATGTTGCAGGCCTTCGCCATTGAGCGTGGTGCGGCCCGATGTGCCGCCCAGCAGGAAACCACGCGCCTGCATGTCGCCCGCCGCCCAGGCCAGGTCACCGATGCGCTGCAGGCCGAACATCGAGTAGTAGATGTAGAACGGAATCATGATGCGGTTGTTCGTCGAATACGACGTCGCCGCAGCGATCCAGCTCGACATG
>JANNMP010000538.1:0-6967 GCA_031398015.1 Burkholderiaceae bacterium | reverse complement strand
GATCGGTGTGGACGCTGTCAAACCCGTGGCATTGCTGGAGGCTGCCTACGACGACGAACTGGGCGTGACTGCAGCCTTCAACCTGAACCTGCTGCGCCACCTGAACCGCCTGATCGGCAGCGACTTCACGCCGCGTGACTGGTTGCATTTGGCGCTGTTCAACCTGGCCGAATCGCGCATCGAGATGCACCTGCAGGCGCGTGCTGCCACCACCGTGCGCTGGCCGGCAGGCAGCCGCCAATTTGCCGCCGGTGAGCGCCTGCACACCGAAAATTCCTACAAATGGACGGCCGACGCGTTTGCCGCGCTGCTGCGTGAGGCCGGCTTTGCCCGCGTGCAGCACTGGAGTGATGCGCAGGGCTGGTTCGGCGTGTTCCTGGCGAGTGCCTGAGCGTTGCCGGCCTGAGCGTTGCCGGCCTGGACTTTGCCGGCCTGGGGTTTGCCGGCCCTGGCGTTGCCGCTCAGCGGGCGCAGCTTCTGAAGCCGGCCGGCACGTCGTTGCGCTCAGGCTGAAAGTAGTTGCGGTAGCGCGGGTGTTTCAGCCGCGGCTGGGTCAGGTGCGAGCCACCGCGCAGCACCGGCCGGCCGTCGAACCAGGGCGCTGAATAGTCGCGGTAGGGGTGGGCCGTGAAGCCGGGGTACGGCGCAAAGGCGCTGGCAGTCCATTCCCAGACATCACCCCAGCGGAAGCGGTCGGCCTGGGTGCATGCCGCGTGCTCCCACTCGGCCTCGCTGGGCAAGCGCCGGCCGGCCCAGCGGCACCAGGCATCGGCTTCGAACCAGCTCAGGTGGCAGGCGGCTTGGGTCAGGTCAAGTGGCAACCAGCGGCCGCCGCGCCATTGCTGCCAGATGTTGCCCGCCGGCCCATGCTGCTGGCGCAGGTTGCGCGGCGCCGCAGCGCCAGTGGCCAGGCGCCAGGCATGGCCGGCGTCACTCCAGCAGCGCGCGTCGGCATAGCCGCCGCTGGTGATGAAGGGCAGGTACTCGGCCCAGCGCACGGCCTGCGCATCGATCACCGTGGGGCCCAGTGCCACAACGTGTGCGTCCAGCTCGTTGTCGAAGGCAAATCCCTGCCCGGCCGTGCTGCCCAGCAACCAGCTGCGCGCATCAAAGGCCAGCGGCGGCGGCGCTGCGGGCAGCGGCTTTGGCTGCCAAGCCGGGTCGTCGATGGCCAGCCCCAGGCTGTGCGCCATGTACAGACCGGCCTCATGGTGCATGTCTTCATGCACCAGGGCCAGGCGGAAGAAGTACAGCGCGCTGTCGCTGTCGCCCCTGTCGTCGATGTGGGCCAGCAGCGCCAGCGTGGTCGCCAGCTGCGCCGCCAGGTCGGCCCGGGTGGCGCTGGCATCGGGCAGCGGCAAGGCCCAGCGGCTGGCCTGGGGCACATGGCTGCTGTCGTACAGCGCGTCGGCATTGGGCCGCGCGGCGGGGTGGCGCGGCGCGTTGGGGTCAGCCGCCGCGCCCAGTGCGCGCTGCGGGAAACGGCCCAGCCAGACATCCTGAAACCAGCCGATGTGGCCCAGCTCCCACAGCGGCGGGTTCAACTCACTGCGCTGCGGCACGGTCAGCGTGGGCAAGGCGGCTTGCACCGCATCGGCCAGCGCCAGCGTGCAGCGGCGGCTGTGCACCAGCGCCTGGGCCAGCGTGGCGGCGTTGCCGTGGCGGGCGCTCAAGTCCAGCGGGTTGGCACCGAGCGGCGCGCTGCTTGTGGTGGCTATGCTCAAGGGGTGGTTCGTCCAGAGATCATCATCGTCACGCCGGCATTGGCCGATGCCAACAACGGCAATTGGCAGACCGCCAGGC
This sequence comes from Burkholderiaceae bacterium, assembly GCA_031398015.1. Classification (GTDB taxonomy): domain Bacteria; phylum Pseudomonadota; class Gammaproteobacteria; order Burkholderiales; family Burkholderiaceae_C; genus Pseudaquabacterium. Next base: position 5,164 of record JANNMP010000538.1, on the reverse strand, counting down.
GCTGGCGCCAGATGCTGGCAGCAGCTTACCGTGTGCGGCTGGCCACCGATTGGACAGCTGGTGACCAGGCGCTGCTGATCGCGCTGCATGCGCGGCGGTCGGCGGCGTCCATTGCCGCCTGGCGCGCCGCCCACCCACAGCGCCCGCTGCTGCTGGTGTTGACCGGCACCGACCTGTACCGCGACATCCAACACGACGCCAGCGCCCAGCGCTCCATGCAACTGGCCGACGCGCTGGTGGTGCTGAATGCGCTGGGCGCCCAGGCCCTGCCCGCCGCGCTGCGCGCCAAATGCCAGGTGCTGCTGCAAAGCAGCAGCGCACGCCAGCCGCTGGCGCACAAGCCTGCGGGCCATTTGCGCGCGCTGATGGTCGGCCATCTGCGCGACGAAAAAGACCCGCTCACCTACTTGCGCGCGGCGCGGCGCCTGGCCCACCGCAGCGACATCCGGCTCGACCACATCGGCGCTGCGCTCGATGCCGGCCTGGGCGCCCAAGCCGTCGCGCTGGCCGCCACGCAGCCCAGCTACCGCTGGCTGGGCGGCTTGCCGCATGCGGCCACACGACAGCGCATCCAGGCCGCCCATGTGTTGGTGCCTGCCAGCCGCATGGAAGGCGGCGCCCATGTGGTGACCGAGGCGCTGCGCAGTGGCACGCCGGTGCTGGCCTCGCGCATCGACGGCAACCTGGGCCTGTTGGGTGACGACTGGCCGGCGCTGTTCGATGTGGGCGACGACGCCGCGCTGGCCACCCTGCTGCAACGCTGCCGCGACGATGCCGCTATGCTGCCGGCTCTCTGCCAGCGGGCCGCCCAGCGCGCACCGCTGTTCAGCCCCGAGGCCGAAGCCGCCACCCTGCACACGCTGGTGGCCGCACTGCTGGCCCGCACCGACACCCAGGAGCCCTGACATGAGCACAGCCTACACACCCCCGGCCAATGAGCCACGCCTGACATCGCTGTCGCACGGCGGCGGCTGCGGCTGCAAGATCGCGCCGGGCGTGCTGAGTGAAATCCTGAAGGGCACGGCCGGCATGCCGATCCCGCCCGAGCTGCTGGTGGGCATCGAGACCGCCGACGACGCGGCGGTCTACAAGCTCAATGACGAGCAGGCACTGATCGCCACCACCGATTTCTTCATGCCCATCGTCGATGACCCATACGACTTTGGCCGCATCGCCGCCACCAACGCGATCAGCGATGTCTATGCGATGGGCGGCCGGCCGATCCTGGCGCTGGCGCTGGTGGGCATGCCGATCAATGTGCTCAGCACCGCCACCATCGGCCGTGTGCTCGAAGGCGGCGCGGCGGTGTGCCGGGCCGCCGGCATCCCGATTGCCGGTGGCCACACCATCGATTCGGTCGAAGCCATCTACGGCCTGGTGGCACTCGGCCTGGTGCACCCCAGCCGCGTCAAGCGCAATGCCGACGCCCGGCCGGGTGATGTGCTGGTGCTGGGCAAGCCGCTGGGCGTGGGTGTGATGAGCGCGGCGCTGAAAAAGGGTGAACTCGGCGCGGCGGGCTATGACCAGATGATCGCCACCACCACCAAGCTCAACACCGCCGGGCCCGACCTGGCAGCGCTGCCCGGTGTGCATGCGCTGACCGACGTGACCGGCTTCGGCCTGGCCGGCCATGCGCTGGAAATGGCACGCGGCGCCCGCTGCGAGGTGCGCATCGATTGGCAAGCCGTGCCGCTGATGGCCAATGTGCGCGCGTTGGCGGGCCAGGGCTTCATCACCGGCGCGTCGGGCCGCAACTGGGCCGGCTACGGCGCCGATGTGCAGGTGGCAGCCAGCCTCGACGAGGTTGACCGCGCGCTGCTGACCGACCCGCAGACCAGCGGCGGCCTGCTGGTGGCCTGCGCGCCGGGCAGCGTGGACGCCGTGCTGGCGGCGTTCCGCAACCATGGCTTCGGCCAGGCAGCGGTGGTCGGTGAGGTGCTGGCCAGCAGCGCCACGCCGCGCTTGCTGGTGGCCTGAGCGGCCGCGCAGTTCAGCACCTGCCGTTGCCGGCGCCAGGCGCTGGCTGGCCCGTCGTGGCACCTCAGCCAGCCGCGCCCGTTGTACGCAGGCTCGGCGGTGCGCGCTGTCAAGCCGATCACTGACCGCTGAAGGCGCCGCCAGCGCCGGCCGACAACCGCACCGAGCGGTAAACCGCGCTGCGCTGGCGGTGCGCCAGCACCAGCTGCCACAGCTGGCCCTGGCGGGCGCGGAACAGGCCGGCGCAGCTGAGCAGGTAGTAGCGCCACAGCCGGTAGAAGCGCGGGCCGTAGCGCGGCGCCAGGCGCGGCCAGGCGGCATCGAACCTGGCCCACCAGCACATCAGCGTGCGGTCGTAGTCGGGGCCGAAGTTGTGCCAGTCTTCGATCACGAAGCGGCCTTCCAGCGCGCGGCTCAGCGCGCTGGCCGACGGCAAGCGGCCATTGGGGAAGATGTAGCGGTCGATCCAGGGATCGGTGGCCGCTGTGCTGCGGTCCAGGCCGATGCTGTGCAGCAGGAACAAGCCCTCGGGCGACAGCAGGCGCTGCACGGTGCTGAAGTAGGCGCTGTGGTTCTTCGGCCCCACGTGTTCGAACATGCCGACCGACACCACGCGGTCGAACTGGCCGCGCAGGCTGCGGTAGTCGGCCAGTTGCAGCGTGACGGGCCAGCCGGCGTTGTGTTCACGCGCCAGTGCCAGTTGCTCACGCGAGACGGTGACACCCAGCACCTGCACGCCATGGTGCTCGGCCGCATAACGCGCCAGAGCGCCCCAACCGCAGCCGATGTCGAGCAAGCGCATGCCGGGCTGCAGTGCCAGCTTGTGGCAGATCAGCGCCAGCTTGTCGGCCTGAGCGTCCTCCAGGTTGTCTGCCCGTGCCCAGTGGGCGCAGGAGTAGACCAAACGGCTGTCGAGCATGGCCTGGAACACGTCGTTGCCGACGTCGTAGTGCTGCTGCCCGACCTGGAACGCGCGCTGCGGTGACTGCAGATTGAACAGCCGGTGGCGCAAGCCCTCGGCCCACAGCCGCAGCCGGCCCAGGCCCGGCGCCTGGCGGTCGAGGTCGGCGCGCAGCAGGCGGGTGAACAGCTCGTCGAGCTGCTCGCAATCCCAGTCGCCGTCCACATACGCTTCACCCGCGCCCAAGGACCAACCGGCATACAGGCGGGCGTACAGGCGCTTGTGGTGGACCTGGATGTCCCAGGGGCGCGGGCCGTTGAACAACACGTCGGCTCGGCGCAGCAGTTGGGCCAGCGCGGGTGGCGCGGGCGGTGCGGACCAATGTGGTGGCGTGCCGGGCAGCGTGGCCTGGTGGGCAGGCATGTTGACCTCGCTTTGCAGCGCCGGCCACCATGGGCGCCCGGCCGAAGTGTCAAGGTCTGCAAATTTCGCAAAAAAACGGCCTGACGGGAAGTGCCTGGGTTGGGTGCCCGGCGTGCTGATTGCGCTGCGTCAACCGGCAGCTGCTGCCAGCCCGTTCTCGAAATGCGCGCGCATCAGGCGCCTGGCCTCATCGGGCGCGCGCGCCGCAATCGCCGTCATCACGGCCCGGTGCTCGGCCAGCGATTCGGCCAGCCGGCCCTGCTTGAACAACGACAAGTGGCGGTTGAGCTTCATCACCTTGCGCAGATCAAGCACGATCTGCGCACGCCAGCGGTTGCCGGCCAGCTGCAGCAGCAGCAGGTGGAACTGCTCGTTGGTGGCGAAAAACGTTTCGCGCTGGCGCACCTGTTTCTCCAGCTTGTCGTGCAGCGCCTGCAGCGCGGCAATGTGCGCGGCGCTGCCGTGCGCGGCCACATGGCCGGCGGCATCACTCTCCAGCAAGGCCATCAGGTGGTAGACCTGGGCCACGTCGGTGGCGCTCATCTCGGTGACATAGGCGCCACGGCGCAGCTTCATCGTCACCAGGCCCTCGACCGCCAGCACCTTCAGCGCCTCGCGCATCGGCGTGCGGCTGATGCCGTAGTCAGCGGCGATCTTCAGCTCGTCGATCCAGGCGCCGGGCTCCAGCTCGCGGTTGAAGATCTGCTGGCGCAGGCGCTCGGCCACGTCCTGGTACAGGGCGCGCGGGGCGAGCGGGGCGGCGCGGTTTGATGCGGCGGCAGGCGCGGCGGTGGCAGGCAAGGCGGGGCTCCGGGCACAACGCCGCCAAGCGGGCGTGGTGGGTTGAATTTGAATTCATAATTATGCATCAGGTACCATCGCGGCCTGCGCCCAAGGACCGACACCATGCCCGACAGCCCCAGCTTCGCACCCGCCACGCTCAGCCAATGGGCCCAGGCCGCCGCCAAGTCAGCGCCCGGTGGTGACGTGGCGGCGCTGCGCTGGACCACGCCCGAGGGCCTGGTGGTCAAGCCGCTGTACACCGCTGCCGATGTGCACGGCCTGCCGCACACCGACACCTTGCCCGGCTTCGAGCCGTTCATCCGCGGCCCGCAGGCCACGATGTATGCGGTGCGGCCCTGGACCATCCGCCAATACGCGGGCTTCTCCACCGCCGAAGAAAGCAACGCCTTCTACCGCCAGGCGCTGGCCGGCGGCGGCCAGGGTGTCAGCGTGGCGTTTGACCTGGCCACCCACCGGGGCTATGACTCAGACCACCCGCGTGTCACCGGTGACGTGGGCAAGGCCGGCGTGGCCATCGACTCGGTGGAGGACATGAAGATCCTGTTCGACCAGATCCCGCTGGACACCGTGAGCGTCAGCATGACGATGAACGGCGCCGTGTTGCCGGTGCTGGCGGGCTATGTGGTGGCGGCTGAAGAGCAAGGCGTGGCGCTGTCCAGCCTGAGCGGCACCATCCAGAACGACATCTTGAAGGAGTTCATGGTCCGCAACACCTACATCTACCCGCCCGAGCCGTCGATGAAGATCATCGGCGACATCATCGAGTACACGGCCCGGCACATGCCGAAGTTCAACTCGATTTCGATCAGCGGCTACCACATGCAGGAAGCCGGCGCCAACCAGGCGCTGGAGCTGGCCTTCACGTTGGCCGACGGCCAAGAGTACGTGCGCACCGCGCTGGCCAAGGGCATGGATGTGGACGACTTTGCCGGGCGCCTGTCGTTCTTCTGGGCCATCGGCATGAACTTCTATCTGGAGATTGCCAAGATGCGCGCCGCGCGGCTGCTGTGGTGCCGCATCATGAAAGGCTTCAACGCCAAGAACCCCAAGAGCCTGATG
>JANNMP010000522.1:0-3168 GCA_031398015.1 Burkholderiaceae bacterium | reverse complement strand
CGACATGACCCACCTGGGGGCCGAGACGATCATGAAGCGCCTGCCCAGCGTGTTCGAGATCGGCCACAACTTTGCCAACGTCGACATCAGCAAAGAGCCGATCCCGGTGGTGCCCACCATCCACTACCAGATGGGCGGCGTGCCCACCAACATCCACGGCCAGGTGGTGGTGCCCAAGGACGGCAACCCGAACAGCGTGGTCAACGGCCTGTACGCGGTGGGCGAATGCTCTTGTGTGAGCGTGCATGGTGCCAACCGGCTGGGCACCAATTCGCTGCTTGATCTGCTGGTCTTCGGCCGCGCGGCGGGCAACCACATCGTCGACGCCTTCAAGCGTGCCGACCAGGCCCACAAGCCGCTGCCGGCGGATGCGGCCGATCCGGCACTGGCCCGCATCGCCCGGCTCGACGGCAGCAGCAGCGGTGAATACGCGCAAGACGTGGCCAACGACCTGCGCAACACCATGCAGACGCATGCCGCCGTGTTCCGCACCCAAGCGCTGATGACCGCCGGCACGGTGGCAGTGGCCAAGCTGCGCGAGCGGGTCGCCAACATCACGCTCAAAGACAAAAGCAAGGTCTTCAACACCGCGCGCATCGAGGCGCTGGAAGTGGAGAACCTGATCGAAGCTGCGCAAGCCACGATTGAATCGGCCGCTGCCCGCCATGAATGCCGCGGCGCCCACACCGTGAAGGACTACGAGCGCGGCGCTGACGACCCGCAGTTCCCGCTGGGCCGCAACGACGCCGAATGGATGAAGCACACGCTGTGGTACAGCCAGGGCAACCGCCTGGCCTACAAGCCGGTGAACCTGAAGCCACTGACAGTGGACAGCGTGCCGCCCAAGGTCCGCACTTTCTGAACTCCGGGACAACGCACCATGGCCAAGAGAAATTTCCAGATCTACCGCTACGACCCGGACAAGGACACCAAGCCGTACATGCAGTCCATCGATGTTGAATTGGACGGCAGCGAGCGCATGCTGCTGGATGCGCTGATGAAGTTGAAATCGCTCGACCCGGCGATCACCTTCCGCCGCAGCTGCCGCGAGGGTGTGTGCGGGTCGGACGCCATGAACATCAACGGCAAGAACGGCCTCGCCTGCCTGACCAACATGCGGGACTTGCCCGGCACGGTGGTGCTCAAACCCCTGCCCGGCCTGCCGGTGATCCGCGATCTGATCGTGGACATGACGCAGTTCTTCAAACAGTACAACTCGATCAAGCCGTATCTGGTCAACGACGAGATCCCGCCTGAGAAAGAGCGGCTGCAAAGCCCCGAAGAGCGTGACGAGCTGAACGGCCTCTACGAGTGCATCCTGTGCGCCAGCTGCTCCACCAGCTGCCCCAGCTTCTGGTGGAACCCCGACAAGTTTGTCGGCCCGGCCGGGCTGCTGCAGGCCTACCGCTTCATTGCCGACAGCCGTGACCAGGACACCGCTGGCCGGCTCGACAACCTGGAAGACCCGTACCGGCTGTTCCGCTGCCACACCATCATGAATTGCGTCGATGTCTGCCCCAAGGGCCTGAACCCCACCAAGGCCATCGGCAAGATCAAAGAGCTGATGGTGCGGCGCGCTGTCTAGGCGCACAGCCCGAACCCATCGCCCAGCCGGCCATGCACACCGCAGCCAACGCCAACCAGCCCATCGGTGAGCGTGCGCTGAGCCGGCTGCGTTGGGGCTGCCGGCGTGGCCTGCTGGAGAACGACCTGTTCATCGAGCGCTTCTTTGAACGCCATGCCACGCAACTCACGTTGCGCCAGGCCGATGGCCTGCAGGCGCTGATGGATCTGGCCGATAACGACCTGCTTGATCTGCTGTTGCGCCGCCGTGAGCCCGATGCCGGGCTCGCGCGGCCTGAGGTTGTCGAAGTGCTGGGCATGCTGCGTGCTAGATGACGGGCCAGGCCGAAGCTGCCGTCCACGTCCAATCCGACCTAGAAAGGGAACCCCTCCATGACACCGTCTGACGTGAAAGCCACCTTGTCGTTCTCGGACGGCAGCCCCAGCATGGAGCTGCCGATCTACAAGGGCAGCATCGGCCCGGACGTGATCGACATCCGCAAGCTCTACGGCCAGACCGGCAAGTTCACGTATGACCCGGGCTTCCTGAGCACCGCCGCGTGCAACAGCACCATCACTTACATCGACGGTGACAAGGGTGAGCTGCTGTACCGCGGCTACCCCATCGAGCAACTGGCGCAGAACTGCGACTTCCTGGAGACCTGCCACCTGCTGCTGTATGGCGATTTGCCCGACGTGGCGCAGAAAGCCGACTTCGTGGCCAGGGTGACCAACCACACGATGGTCAACGAGCAGATGCAGTTCTTCCTGCGCGGCTTTCGGCGTGATGCGCACCCGATGGCGATCATGACCGGCCTGGTGGGCGCCTTGTCGGCCTTCTACCATGACAGCACCGACATCAACAATCCGGTGCACCGGGAGATTGCCGCGATCCGGCTGATCGCCAAGATGCCCACGCTGGTGGCCATGGCCTACAAGTACAGCGCCGGCCAGCCGTACATGTACCCCAAGAACAAGCTGTCGTATGCGTCGAACTTCATGCAGATGATGTTTGCCACGCCCTGCGACGACTATGAGCCCAATGACGTGCTGGTGCGGGCGATCGACCGCATCTTCATCCTGCACGCCGACCACGAGCAGAACGCGTCCACCTCCACCGTGCGCCTGTGCGGCAGTTCGGGCACCAACCCGTTTGCGGCGATCGCTGCCGGCGTGGCCTGCCTGTGGGGCCCGGCGCATGGCGGCGCCAACGAAGCGGCGCTCAACATGCTCGAAGACATTCAGAAGAACGGCGGCGTCGACAAGATCGGCGAGTTCATCAAGCAGGTCAAGGACAAGAACTCCGGCATCAAGCTGATGGGCTTCGGCCACCGCGTGTACAAGAACTACGACCCGCGCGCCAAGTTGATGCGCGAGACCTGCCACGAGGTGCTGGATGCGCTCGGCCTGGGCAACGACCCGCTGTTCAAGCTGGCCATGGCGCTGGAGAAGATCGCGCTCGAAGACGAGTACTTCGTCGCCCGCAAGCTGTACCCGAACGTCGATTTCTACAGCGGCATCGTGCAGCGCGCGATCGGCATCCCGGTCAGCCTGTTCACCGCCATCTTCGCGCTGGCGCGCACCGTCGGCTGGATCGCGCAGTTG
>JANNMP010000517.1:0-15213 GCA_031398015.1 Burkholderiaceae bacterium | reverse complement strand
GCAGGATGTCTGCATGCCGAGACCGTGGCGGCAAGGCCGAGGCCGTGGGGCCGTGCTGCTGCGCACTGCTTGCAGGCGCATGCCGCTGTGGCGCGTTGCGGCTGGCGCCAAGTCAGTTGGGGGTTCAGTTCGCCGAAGTCCCAACTGCGTGCACAAGGTCGAGGTCGTGGGGTCGGGCAGGGCTTGGCACGCGAGGCGCGGGCACCATCTTGCGCATGCCGCGATCTGGCCCGTGTGTTCGCGTGCCAAGCGCTGAACGACCCCACGGCCTCGGCCTTGCTGCTCGGCTGCTCGAATGCAGAAGCGGATGCCGCCGCCGCGCCATTGCCGCAGGCTGTGCCGAGCGCCCGCCACAGTCCACAGCGCCGGAGGTTCTGTTTCTCAAGAGCATCCCAGGCGCCTGGCGGCACCCGGCGTTCGCGGAGAAACAGCGTTCGCCTGCGGCACTGCACGCGCCGTCGCAGGATGTCTGCATGCCGAGACTGTGGCGGCAAGGCCGAGGCCGTGGGGCCGTGCGGAGCTTGGCACGCGAACACACGACGGGGCAGTGTGCTGTGCGTGCGGTTGCCGCCGCGCCTCGCGTGCCAAGCTATGAACGACTCCACGGCCTCGGCCTTGCCGCCAGGCTGATCGAATGCAGCAGCGCTTGCCGCCGCCGCGCCATTGCCGCAGGCTGTGCCGAGCGCCCGCCACAGACCACAGCGCCGGACGTTCTGTTTCTTGTGAGACCCGGCCTCGGTGCTGAAGTTGGCCTGCCCGGAGGGACTCGAACCCCCGACCTGCGGCTTAGAAGGCCGCTGCTCTATCCAGTTGAGCTACGGGCAGTGGCCGCGATTCTAGGAGCCGGGTACAACGCCACGGAAAGATCGCCAACAAGTCTTGTTCTGGATTATGCTTCCGTGAAAGTTCTTAACTGGATTTCGCATGATCGACCTGCGTGAACCCTCGGCACCCACCTGGCTCGGCTCGGCCGAGCATCTGAGCGCACCAGGCCTGCGCGCCTTTGAACGCATTGCCGGCCTCTGGGGCCTGTCGGTCGATGAACAACTGTGCCTGCTGGGCCAGCCGCCGCGCTCCACCTTCTTTGCCTGGCGCAAGCAGCCTGCACAGGCGCGTCTGCCGCGTGACACGCTGGAGCGCCTGTCGAACCTGCTGGGCATCTACAAGAGCCTGCAAATCCTGTTGCCCGATGCCGCCGCAGCCGATGCCTGGGTGCGCCAGCCCAACCAGGCCTTTGGCGGCCGCTCAGCCTTGAGCCACATGCTGGCAGGCAATGTGAGCGACTTGAACGCCGTGCGCCGCCATCTTGATGCCGTGCGTGGCGGGGGTTGGTCTTGAGCCTGCGCGGTGCGGCTGCCGAGGCCTCAACCCAGCCCGCCGTGCGCCGGGTGCAATGGGCCCAGGCCTGCCGCATCGTGCCCACCCGCTACCCCAGCGTGTTTCTGTACGACCGGGTGGCCGATGCCGATGACTTCGACGCGCTCTACGCCCTCGAGGCCATGACCAATGAGCGTTTGCGCGACGCGCTGGGCCAGATCGAGCGTGTGCCACGCGCGCAGCGCCTGTTCGGTGCGGGCAGCGGGCCGATCATGGCGGCCTTCACGCATGTCAATCCAAGCGGCAGCCGCTTCTCGGCCAGCGATTTTGGTGTGTTTTATGCCGCCCGTGACCGCGCCACTGCCGTGGCCGAGACGCGTTACCACCATGGCCGCTTTTTGCTGGCCACGGCCCAGCCGGCCATGCACTTGCCGATGCGGCTGTACCACGTGGCCATCGATGCCCGTCTGCATGACCTGCGGCCGGCTGGCGCGGTGGCCGACGCGGTGTACGACCCGGACGACTACAGCGCCGCCCGGGCCCTTGGCGCGCGGCTGCACGCTGCAGCGTCCGCTGGCGTTGTCTACCGCAGCGTGCGCCAGCCGCGTGGCCAGTGTGTGGGCCTGTTCTCGCCAACTGGCGCCAGCCAGTGCCTGCATGCCAGCCACCTGCTGTATGCCTGGGACGGCCAGGCCTTTGCCGACGTCTACGAGAAGCTGCTGTGATGGCACCGTCGGCCAGCCCACGCTTGGACCGGCTTGACGCCCAGCGTGGCCTGGCCATCGTGTGGATGGTGGCTTTCCACTTCGCCTTTGACCTGAACCACTTCGGTTGGCTGCAACCGCCGCAGCGTTTCACCCAAGACCCGTTCTGGACCACCCAGCGCACGTTGATCGTCAGCCTGTTTCTGCTGTGTGCGGGCGCCGGCCAGGCGCTGGCATTGCACGCGGGCATGGGCTGGCCCCGCTTCTGGCGGCGCTGGGCCCAGGTGGCGGGCTGTGCGCTGCTGGTGTCGCTGGGCTCGGCGCTGATGTTCCCCAACAGCTGGATCAGCTTCGGTGTGCTGCATGGCATTGCGCTGATGTTGATCGCCGCGCGGCTGGCCGCACCGCTGCGCCGTGGCCTGTGGCCGCTGGGCGCGCTGCTGGTGGCGCTGCCGTGGTGGCTGGCACATCCGTTCTTCGACAGCCGCCTCAGCAACTGGGTGGGCCTGGTCACGCGCAAGCCGGTGACCGAAGACTATGTGCCGCTGCTGCCCTGGCTGGGTGTGCTGCTGTGGGGCCTGGCGGCAGGGCAGTGGCTGCTGGCCCACCGCCGCAGCGCCTTGGCCGGGCCGCCGCCGGCGGGCGCCCTGGGCCGTTGGCTGGCGCTGCTGGGCTGCTGGCCGCTGCTGGTCTACATGCTGCACCAGCCGCTGCTGATCGGTGTGCTCAGCGCTGTGCAGCACGTCAGCCGCTGAGCGCCACAGCTACAGTGCGCGTTATGGTGCCCCCACGCTCACTTCGTTCGCTGTCAGCCGGCCTGCATGCCGGCAGGCCTTCGCCAGCCACAAGGCCCCTGTCGGGCCCTTGTGCGCGGGCTCAGCCCCCCATGGGGGCTGTCAGTCCCTTCGGAACGGCCGGGCAGGACTGACATGAGCGCCAAGATCCTGTTCGGCTTCCATGCCGTCACCGTGCGGCTGAAGACCGCGCCCGAGTCCGTGCTCGAAGTGCATGTCGATGCCAGCCGGCGGGACGCCCGCATGCGCCAGTTTGCCGAGCGCGCCAAGCAAGCCGGCGCCAAGCTCATTGACAGCGACGACCAGCGCCTGATCCGCCTGGCCGGCAGCCCGCGCCACCAGGGTGTGGTGGCCAAGGTCAACCCGCTGGCTGCAGTGCATTCGCTTGACGACGTGCTCGACGCGGTGGCCGGCCCGCCCCTGGTGCTGGTGCTTGACGGTGTGACCGACCCGCACAACCTGGGCGCCTGCCTGCGTGTGGCCGACGCTGCCGGCGTGCATGCGGTGGTGGCACCCAAGGACCATGCGGTGGGCCTGAACGCCACCGTGGCCAAGGTGGCCAGCGGTGCCGCCGAGACCGTGCCCTATCTGATGGTGACCAACCTGGCGCGCTGCCTGAACGAGCTGAAGGAGCGTGGCATCCAGGTGCTTGGCACGGCCGAGGATGCCGAGCAGACGCTGTACGACATCGACCTGCGTGGCCCGGTGGCCCTGGTGCTGGGTGCCGAAGGCCCGGGCATGCGCGCGCTGACCGCCAAGACCTGCGACGCGCTGGTGCGCATCCCGATGGCCGGCGCGGTGGAAAGCCTGAACGTGTCGGTGGCTGCCGGTGTCTGCCTGTTCGAGGCCATGCGCCAGCGCCGAACAGCGAGCGCCGGTGTCGCCACCAGCCCCGGGCCCACACCAACCAGCACCGTCTGAAAGCCGCCCGCCATGCATGTGATCGCCGTCACCCACCCGCAGGTTCGCCACAATATCGGCCTGCTGCGCGAAGACAACATCTCGACCAAGAAATTCCGTGAGTTGACGCATGAGCTGGCGCGCCTGCTGGCCTACGAGGCCACGGCTGACTTTCCGCTGGAAACCACCACCATCGCCTGCTGGAGCGGGCCGGTGCAGATCGAGCAGATTGCCGGCCGCAAGGTCACCATCGTGCCGATCCTGCGCGCCGGGCTGGGCATGCTCGACGGTGTGCTCGACCTGGTGCCCAACGCCAAGATCAGCGTGGTCGGCCTGTCGCGTGACCATGAGACGCTGCAGCCGGTGCACTACTTCGAGAAGTTTGTCGGCCACCTCAGCGAGCGCACCGCGATCATCGTCGACCCGATGCTGGCCACCGCCGGCTCGATGGTGGCCACCATTGATCTGCTCAAGGCGCGCGGCTGCCAGGACATCCGCGCGCTGGTGCTGGTGGCTGCGCCCGAAGGCATTGCCACACTCAACACCGCCCACCCTGACGTGCGCTGCTGGACGGCGGCCGTGGACAGCCACCTCAATGAGATCGGCTACATCATCCCGGGTCTGGGCGATGCCGGTGACAAGATCTTCGGCACCAAGGACGGCGAGTCGGTCTGAGCGTTGGCGCGTCTGCTGCAGATCAATGCCGCAGCGCTGACACCGCCGCCATGCCGGCGGTCGGGCTGGGCTCGGCCACCAGCGCCAGTGCATCCATCGGCCCGGCCTGGGCCAGCAGCGCCGGCACGGCGTCGGCAGCCAGCGGCGGCGCCAGGTGGTAGCCCTGGCCTTGCAGGCAACCCATGGCGCGCAGCAAGGCCAGCTGGCTGGCGCTTTCGATGCCTTCGGCGATCACGCCCTTGCCCAGTGATCGGCCCAGCTCCACCACCGCCCGCACCACCGCCGCGTCGCTGGCGCCGGCCTGGCTGGCCTGCAGCGCCTGCACGAATGACGGGTCGATCTTCAGGCTGTCGATCGGCAGCGTGTGCAAGTGTTTCAGTGACGAATAGCCCGAGCCGAAGTCGTCCAGGCTCAGGCCGATGCCGGCAGCGCGCAGCGTGGCCAGCACCGGAAGCGCGGCGTCGATGTGCTGCATCAGCGTGTTCTCGTCCAGCTCCAGCCGCAAATGGTGCGGCTGCAGGCCGGCTGCGCGCAGTGCATTGACCAGGCGCTCGGCCAGGTTGGCGTGCACCAGGTCGCGGCCCGAAATGTTGACGTGCATCGCCAGGCCTTCGGCGCCGCTGGTGCTGGTCTGCCAGCGGCGCAGCTGTTGGCAGGCGCGCTGCACCAGGCGGTCAGTCAGCTCGGTGGCCAGGCCAGCCTCGGCGGCGATGGCCACAAAGGTGCCTGGCGCCACCGGCCCCAGCTCGGCGTGCACCCAGCGTGCCAGCGCTTCGAAGCCCACCACCCGGCCGCTGGCCAGGTCAAAGATCGGTTGGTAGGCCAGGCCGATCTGGTCGGCGGCCACGGCGCGGCGCAGGTCGGTCTCCAACCGCAGGCGCTGCATCAGCTGGGCATGCAGCTGGGAGTCGAACACCGCATAACGCGCCCGGCCAGCGGCCTTGGCGCGGTACATGGCGATGTCGGCGTCGCGCAGCACGTCTTCGGGCGATGTGTAGGGCAGGGCGCTCGACGTGATGCCGATGCTGGCGCTGCTGTTCAGCTCGGTGCCGGCCACGCTGAACGGCGCGCGCAGCGCTGCCATCAGGCGCTCGGCCTGGGCCAGCACGCTGGCGTGGTCCACCGGGTTGTGCATCAGCAGCGCAAACTCGTCGCCGCCCAGCCGGGCCAGCGTGTCGCCGTCGTCCAGCTGCCCCTGCAGCCGCTGTGCCACCTGCACCAGAAACGCGTCGCCCGCCGCATGGCCCAGGCTGTCGTTGATCAGTTTGAAGCGGTCGAAGTCCAGGAACATCACGGCAAAGCCGTGGCCCTGGCGTGCTGCTCTGCCATGCGCCACCGCGTCGGCCAGCCGGGCCTGGAAGCTGCGCCGGTTGGGCAGGCCGGTCAGGCTGTCGTGGAAGGCGATGTGCTGCAGCTCCAGCAAATGGCGCGCCGCCAGTTCGGCCTCACGCTCGGCAGCCAGTGCGGCGCTGCGGCGCAGCGCCAGGTCGGCCTCTTGCTGGCGAAAGAAGTAATGCAGCGTGGCCAGCAGCATGCCGATCAGCGGCACCACCGCCGCCAGCACGCCAATGCCCGACTGGCGGTAGGTCAGATACAGCAGGGTGGCCACCGCCGCGCTGGCGGCATAGGCCGTGCCCACCCAGCCGAAGGTGCCGAACAGATCGGCAGCGCTGAGTGGCTCGCGGCGTTTGAGGCGTGGCAGCGCCGCCATCAGCGCGGCGTTGCAGCCGAAGTACAGCAGCGCAAAGCCGATCACGGCCAACATCAGCAGGCCGGGGTTGTTGAGCTGGTGGCGTTGCAGCAGACCCAGCAGCCACTGCAGTGCGCTGCCGGCAGCCGTCATGGCCAGCGCCGCCATCGCCGGGCTGGCGATGCGGCTGGACCAGCGGCTGGACGTGCGCCAGGAGCCCATCGCCGCGTCGGCACTGGCCGCCAGCGTGGCCGCCGCCGGGCCGTGCAACAACAGCAGCAGGAAGATGAAAATCTCGCCGGCCGTCAGTGCATGGGTGGAGCGTGGAATGCGCACCGGGAAGATGCCCGCCAGCAAGGTCACGGTGAGCCCAGCGGCCACTTGCAGCGTGGCAGCGCCGCCAAGTGCCTGCAGGCCGGCCAGCGCATGCGCCAGCGCCAGCGCGCCCAGCAGCACCACCGCCCACCAGTACAGCGCGGCGGGGCGGTTGTAGTCGGGCATCAGCGTTTGTTGCAGGCGCAGCGCCAGGCTGGCGGGCTGAGCTGCGGGTCTGTTTTGTCGGCTTGTCACGTCCACGGGTTGTCGGCAACGGCGGTGGCAACTTGAGTACCATCGCCGCCGATTCATCAATTCCCCAAGGCAGCAGGAGCAGCATCAATGGCGATGGACGTGGTCGACTACGAAATCAAGGGCTCGGAGATGCAGTTCGTCGAGATCGAACTCGACCCGGGTGAAGCGGCGGTGGGCGAGGCCGGCAGCCTGTTCTTCATGGACGCCGGCATCGGCATGGACACCGTGTTCGGTGATGGCTCGGGCGGCGGTGGTGGTGGCTTCTTCGGCAAGCTGTTGGGCGCGGGCAAGCGGCTGGTGACGGGGGAATCGCTGTTCACCACCGTCTACACCAACAACACGGCGCAAAAGCAGCGGGTGGCTTTCGGTGCGCCGTACCCCGGCAAGATCCTGCCGATGGACCTGCGCCACCTGGGTGGCATGCTGGTGTGCCAGAAAGACAGCTTCCTGTGCGCTGCGCGGGGCGTGTCGCTGGGCATCTTCTTCCAGCAGAAGCTGTCGGTGGGTTTCTTCGGCGGCGAGGGCTTCATCATGCAGAAGCTCGAAGGCGACGGCCTGGCGTTTGTGCATGCCGGTGGCACGGTGGTCAAACGTGAGCTGCGCCAGGGCGAGACGCTGATGGTCGACACCGGCTGCGTGGTGGCCTTCACACCCAATGTGAACTTCGAGATCCAGTACGTCGGCAAGATCAAGACTGCGTTGTTCGGCGGCGAAGGCCTGTTCTTTGCCAGGCTGGGCGGCCCGGGCACGGTGTGGCTGCAAAGCCTGCCGTTCAGCCGCCTGGCCAGCCGCGTGTTTGCAGCAGCGCCGCAGCGTGGTGGCTCGCGTGAAGAGGGCTCGGTGCTGGGCGGGGTGGTGGGTGGCGGCCTGCTGGGCGGCATCCTGGGCGGCGGCGACGACGAGTGATGCTGCTGCGCCGGCCGCTGGCTGGGCACGTGGCCGCCGGCTGGTTGTTCAGTTTGCTGGTGCTGGTGCTGTTGTCATTGCTGCTGTGGCCCGGTCTGCCGGCACGGGCCCAGCCAGCGGCAGCGGCGGTGGCCAGCGTGCAACTCGACGACCTGACCTGGACCGAGCTGCGCGCGCTGGTCGCTGCCGGAACCACCACCGTGCTGCTGCCCGCCGGTGGCACCGAGCAATCGGGGCCGCACATGGCGCTGGGCAAACACAATGTGCGGGTGCAGGCGCTGGCCGGGCTGATCGCCAGGGGTCTGGGCCAGGCCCTGGTGGCGCCGGTGCTGGCCTATGTGCCCGAAGGCAGCATCGAGCCACCCACCGCGCACATGCGCTTTGCCGGCACGGTGTCGGTGCCCGAGCCGGTGTTCGAAGCGGTGCTCGAGTCAGCGGTGCGCAGCTTTCGCCGCCATGGCTTCCAGGAGGTGGTGCTGCTGGGCGACCATGGCGGCTACCAGGCCAGCCTGCAGCGTGTGGCGGCCAAGCTCAACCGGGAATGGGGCGGCGCGGTGCGTTCCGGCCCCCGGGTGCTGGCCTTGGTGGCCTACTACCGCGCCGCCTCCAGCGGCCATGCCGAACTGTTGGCACAGCGCGGTTTTGGCGCGGCCGAGATCGGCAGCCACGCCGGGCTGGCCGACACCGCGTTGTCGCTGGCGGTCGACCCGGCGCTGGTGCGGCTGCCGTTGCTGCAGCGGGTGCCCAAGTACAGCGCGGCCGATGGTGTGGTGGGTGACCCCAGCCGTGCCAGCGCCGCGCTGGGGCAGATCGGTGTGGACCACATCGTGGCGGCATCCATCGCTGCCATCCGCAGTGCGCGGCGCAGCCCGTGAGCGGGCGGTCGTGGGGCACTCAACGGAGCACGCAGCGGGGCACTCAGCGGGGCACGCAGCGGGGCACCAGAGCGCGCTTCATAGAATGGCGGGTTGATTTTTTCTGGATTGGGTCAGGACATGCAGTTCAAGGTGCAAACCAGGGCAGTGGTGTTGGCCGCCATGGCCGCCGCATTGGTGGTGGCAGCGGCTGCCGCCTTGCAAGGCCGGGCCAAGGCGCAGGCCACGCCAGCGGCCACACCGCCGGCAGCACCGCCGCCGGCGTTGTCGTTGCTGCCCGGCATGCCGCCGGTGCCCGATGTGCGCAACCTCTACAGCGAGGTGGCCGCTGACCGCATGAGCGACACCGTGCGCGCTGACCTGGTGCAGATCTACGTGCCCAACCTGCGTTCGAACGATGTCTATGTGGTCGATCCGGTGGCGATGAAAGTGACCAAGCGCTTCAAGGTCGGCATCGGCCCGCAGCATGTGGTGCCGTCCTGGGACTTGCGCACCCTGTGGGTGACCAACAACGCCGAAGGCCGCACCGACGGCAGCCTGACGCCGATCGACCCGCGCACCGGCAAGCCCGGCACGGCGATCCCGGTGGACGACCCCTACAACATGTATTTCTCGCCCGACGGCAAATCGGCCATCGTGGTGGCCGAGGCGCGCAAGCGGCTGGACTTCCGTGACCCGCAGACCATGGCGCTGCAGTATTCGATCGACACGCCCGGCTGTGCCGGCATCAACCACGCCGATTTTTCAATCGACGGCCGCTTCGCGATCTTCACTTGCGAGTTCTCGGGTGCGCTGGTCAAGATCGACCTGGCCGGCCGCAAGGTACTGGGTTACCTGCAGCTGAGCATGCCGGACACCCGCTTCAAGGAAGTGCCTGGCGCTGCGCGCGTGCAGGCCGGCAAGCCCTGGGAGCCGGGCGAGACCGAGATCTGCACCGTCAAGAAAGGCATGCCGCAAGACATCCGCAGCTCGCCCGACGGCAAACGTTTCTACATTGCCGACATGCATGCCGACGGCGTGCACATCGTCGATGGCGCCTCGTTCACCAAGGTGGGCTTCATCACCACCAGCATCGGCGCGCATGGCTTGTACCCCAGCCGCGACGGCAAGAGCCTGTATGTGGCCAACCGCGGTTCGCACAAGATCCACGGCTCCAAGCTGGGCAATGGCGGTGTCACGGTGATCGACTTTGCCACCGAGAAAGTGGTGGCCCGCTGGGGTGTGCCGGGCGGCGGCAGCCCCGACATGGGCAATGTCAGTGCCGACGGCAAATACCTGTGGCTGGCCGCGCGTTATGACGACGTGGTCTACCGCTTCGACACCAGCAACGGCGACGTGGCGCAAGTGAAGGTGGGCGCCGAGCCGCACGGCCTGACGGTGTGGCCGCAGCCGGGCCGCTATTCGCTGGGCCACACCGGCAACCTGCGCTGATGCCCAGCGCCGCACCCGGCTGCCCACGATGAAGACCTTGCTCGACGCGTTCTGGCGTGCCGGCGCCTATTGCCTGCACCCCAAGGTGATTGCGCTGTCGCTGCTGCCGCTGCTGATCGGCGTTGCGCTGACGCTGGGCCTGGGCTGGTTTTACTGGGAAGCCGCGGTGGCCGGCGTGCGCGCCACGCTGGAGAGCTGGCTGCTGGTGGACGCGGCGCTGAACTGGGTGGAAACGCTGGTCGGCAGCAGCTTTCGCAGCGTGCTGGCGCCGCTGGTCGTGGTGGCGCTGGCGGCGCCGGTGATCGTGGTGCTGTCGGTGCTGCTGGTGGCCTGGCTGATGACGCCGGCCATCGTCAACCTGGTGGCCACGCGGCGCTTTCCGGCGCTGCAGCGCAAAGCCGGCGCGGGCATGCTGATCAGCATTGGCTGGTCACTGGTTTGCACCGTGCTGGCGTTGCTGGCGCTGCTGATCAGCGTGCCGCTGTGGTTCATTCCGCCGCTGGTGCTGGTGGTGCCACCGCTGATCTGGGGCTGGCTCAACTACCGGGTGATGAGCTTCGACGTGCTGGCCGCCCACGCCAGCAGTGACGAGCGGCGCCAGCTGATGCAGCAGCACCGCCTGCCGCTGCTGGGCATCGGCGTGGTGTCGGGCTTCCTGGGTGCGGCGCCGTCGCTGCTGTGGGCGGCCAGTGCGCTGACGCTGGTGTTCGCGCCGCTCTTGATCGTGGTCTCGGTCTGGCTGTACACGCTGGTGTTCGGCTTCTCGGCGCTGTGGTTCACCCATTACGCGCTGTCGGCCCTGGCGGTGCTACGTGGCCAGGCCGCGCAGGTGGACCTGGACGCCGCGCGCGAGCGCAGCGCCGATGCGGCTGCGGTGATCGAGCTGAAACCCACAGCCGTTGCGCCGCCGCCACTATTGCCGTTGCCACCGCCTTGAGCCAGGCCTCCAACCAAAGCCACCCACATGCGTTACTTCGGCCTCATCATCGTCGGCGACGAAATCCTGTCGGGCAAGCGCCAGGACAAGCACATGGCCAAGGTCATCGCGCTGCTGGCCGCACGTGGCCTGGGCCTGGCCTGGGCCCGCTACCTGGGCGACGACCGCAGCCAGATCACTGCCGCGCTGGCGCAGGCCTTTGCCGGCGACGACATCGTGTTCTGCTGCGGCGGCATCGGCGCCACACCCGACGACCACACCCGCCAGGCCGCCGCCGCTGCGCTGGGCCGGCCGCTGGCGCTGCACCCCGACGCCGCCACGCTGATCCGCGAGCGCATGCAAGACGTGGCGCGCGAGCAGGGCATCACCTACCAGCCCGACCGACCCGACAACAAACACCGGCTGAACATGGGCACCTTCCCCGAGGGCGCCGCGATCATTGCCAACCCGTACAACAAGATCCCCGGCTTCAGTGTTGGCGACCTGCACTTCGTGCCCGGCTTTCCGGTGATGGCCCACCCGATGATCGAAGCCCTGCTCGATGGCCCTTACCGCCATCTGCACGGCAGCCACCTGCAGGCCGAACGCTCGGTGATCGTGATGGGTGCCATGGAGGCGGCACTGACGCCGCTGATGGAGTCGGTCGAGGCCCAGTTTGCCGGTGTCAGGGTGTTCAGCCTGCCCAGCGTCGACCATCCCACCTACGGCCGCCACATCGAGTTGGGCGTCAAGGGCGCGCCCGACGCCACGCTGCCGGCCTTTGCGGCATTGCTGGCCGGCTTGCGTGCGGCCGGCGCTGTTCTGGGCCCTGAATTGGTGCGCTGAAGACGCACCAAATCAAGTCGGATTGACGCACTGAAGCAGTGCACATTGCCGCAAGCAGGGCCGGTCCATCCTCTGGCCCGACACGGCTTGCAGGCCCCGCCAGCCCCCCGGTTCATGGCATGGTTTCTGCTACATTCTTGTGCGCCCGGCGGTTCAACACGCCCGCTGCGGCCTGCACAACACCCATGATTCCCACTGCAACAAGCGTCCCGCTAGGAGATTCCTGATGGCAAAGACCGTCGCCGATGTGATGGCCATGGTGAAGGAAAACGAAATCAAGTTCGTTGATTTCCGGTTCACCGACACCCGCGGCAAAGAGCAGCATGTTTCTGTGCCCGTCTCGCATTTCGATGAAGAGAAGTTCACCGCCGGCCATGCGTTTGACGGCTCGTCGATCGCTGGTTGGAAGGGCATCGAAGCGTCGGACATGCAGCTGATGCCCGACCCCAACACCGCCAACATCGACCCGTTCTTCGAAGAGCCCACGCTGATCCTGACCTGCGACGTGGTTGACCCGGCTGACGGCAAGCCTTACGAGCGTGACCCGCGCAGCCTGGCCAAGCGCGCCGAGGCCTACATGCGAAGCACCGGTCTGGGCGACGCCGCCTACTTCGGCCCTGAGCCTGAATTCTTCGTCTTCGACAGCGTGCGTTGGGGCAACGACATGTCGGGCTGCTTCTCCAAGATCGAGGCTGAAGAAGCCGCCTGGAACACCGGCAAAGAGTACGAACATGGCAACAACGGCTTCCGCCCGGCGGTCAAGGGCGGATATTTCCCGGTGCCGCCAGTTGACTCGGGGCAAGACCTGCGCTCTGAGATGTGCCTGATCCTCGAGAGCCTGGGCATCCCGGTGGAAGTGCACCACCATGAGGTGGCCAACGCCGGCCAGATGGAGATCGGTACCAAGTTCAGCACGCTGGTGCAGCGCGCCGACTGGGTGCAGTTGCAGAAGTACGTGATCCACAACGTCGCCCATGCCTACGGCAAGACAGCCACCTTCATGCCCAAGCCCATCGTCGGCGACAACGGCAGCGGCATGCATGTGCACCAGTCGGTGTTCAAGGACGGCAAGAACCTGTTCGCCGGTGACGGTTATGCCGGCCTGAGCGAATTTGCCTTGTTCTACATCGGCGGCATCATCAAGCATGCCCGGGCGCTGAACGCCATCACCAACCCCGGCACCAACAGCTACAAGCGCCTGGTGCCCGGCTTCGAAGCACCGGTGAAGCTGGCGTATTCGGCCAAGAACCGCTCGGCGTCGATCCGCATCCCCTACGTGGCCAACCCCAAGGGCCGCCGGGTGGAAGCCCGCTTCCCTGACCCGCTGATGAACCCCTACCTGGGTTTTGCGGCGCTGCTGATGGCCGGCCTGGACGGCGTGGAAAACAAGATCCACCCGGGCGAAGCCGCCACCAAGGACCTGTACCACCTGCCGCCCGAAGAAGACGCCAAGATCCCCACGGTCTGCGCCAGCCTCGAGCAGGCGCTGGAGTACCTGGACAAGGGCCGCGGCTTCCTGACCAAGGGCGGTGTGTTCACCGACAGCTACATCGACGCTTACATCGACCTGAAGATGCAGGAAGTGACGCGCTTTCGCATGGCCACGCACCCGGTCGAATTCGACATGTACTACACGCTGTAAACCTGGCTGTGGCCTGGCGCCACGGCATGGCAGGGGCGGCGTGAGCCGCCCTTTGTCGTTGCGGGCTCTGGGCGACAATGCTGCCTCCTTGTTGATGGCCCACAGCGCCGCCGCACCCGACCCGATGACGCGTTGCCTGAGTCTGCTGTTGATCGCCTGCGCCTGCGTGCCGGCCTTGCTGGCGCCGCTGCCGGCGCTGGCGCAGGCCGGCGCGGTCTACCGCTGCCCGGGCCCGCCGGTGCTTTACACCGATGCACTGAGCGCCGAAGAAGCCCGCGAGCGCGGCTGCCGCACCATTGAGGGCGCGCCCATCACCATCGTGCAGACCACCCGGCCGCGGCCCCCGGCCAGTGGCCCGGCTAGCGGCACCAGCGCAGCGCGCCCCGCTGAGACCCGCATCGACCCCGCTGCCCAGCGCCAGCGCGACAGCGACGCCCGCCGCATCCTGGAGGCCGAGTTGAAGCGCGAAGAAGACAAGCTGGCCACACTCAGGCGCGATTACAACAACGGCGAACCCGAGCGCCGCGGCGAAGAGCGCAACTTCCAGGTCTACCTGGACCGGGTGGCGCAGATCAAGGCCGGCATCAGCCGCAGCGAGAGCGACGTGGCCGCGCTGAAGCGCGAACTGGCCAAGCTGGGCCCCTGAGCCAGCACCGCGCCCGCGCATGGGCCCGCCCCGCCGCCCGAATCAAGTCAACACCGCAGTGCGCAGCACGAAGGCGCCGCAATGAGCCAAAACCGCAACGACAGCGCCCGCTACGACGCCTTCGACATGCTGGCCACCATGGTGGCCGTGGTGCGGCCCGACGGCAGCCTGCTGTTCGTCAACGCCATGTTTGAAGACGTGGCCGGCATCTCGCGCCGGTCATTGATGCGCACCCGGCTTGGTGACTGGTTTGCCGACCCGCGCGATTTGCATGACACGCTGGCGGCGGTGGCCCGCAACGAGATTGCCACCGGCCGCTTCGACGCCGTGATGAAGCGCGCGCCGCTGGCTGCGCACGAGCAATTGCCGGTGCATGTGATCGTGACCCAGATCGACCAGGGCAGCGGTGAGCGGGTGGTGGTGGAAATGCTGGAAATCGAGCAGCAGACCCGGCAAGACCGCGAAGAGCGTGCGCTGGGCCAGGTGCAGGCCAACAAGGAGCTGATCCGCAACCTGGCGCATGAGATCAAGAACCCGCTGGGCGGCATCCGTGGCGCGGCGCAGCTGCTGGCCATGGAGGTGGGCCGCCCCAAGGGCGATGCGCCCCTTGGGGGGGCCGGCGCTGAAAGCGCCCAGGGGGCCAGCCCTCGTGACCTGTCGGAATACACCAACGTCATCATCCACGAGGCCGACCGCCTGCAGGCGCTGGTGGACCGGCTGCTGGCGCCGCACCGCAAGCCGCATGTGGTCAGCGATGTCAACATCCATGAGGTGTGCGAGCGGGTGCGCTCGCTGATCCTGGCGGAATTTCCGCGCGGGCTGACCGTGCACCGCGACTACGACATCTCGATCCCCGACTTCCGTGGCGACCGCGAGCAGCTGATCCAGGCGGTGCTCAACATCGCCCACAACGCCGCCCAGGCGCTGGCCGAGCGCATTGCCGACGGTGACGCGCGGCTGGTGCTGCGCACCCGCGTGGGCCGCCAGATGACGATTGGCAAACGCCGCTGTCGACTGGCACTGGACTTGCATATCGAGGACAACGGGCCGGGTGTGCCCGAGGACATCCGCGATCGCATCTTCTACCCGCTGGTCTCGGGGCGTGATGGCGGCTCTGGCCTTGGGCTGACGCTGGCGCAGACCTTTGTGCAGCAACACCAGGGCACGATCGAATGCGACAGCGAGCCGGGCAAGACCGTGTTCCGCATCGTCATCCCGCTGCCTTGAACGGGCAGCTTGCTCTACAGGAAACAGGCCCACGCCGCATGAAACCCATCTGGATCGTAGACGACGACCAATCC
>JANNMP010000494.1:0-2978 GCA_031398015.1 Burkholderiaceae bacterium | reverse complement strand
CGAAGAAGCCGATGCCGGTGTGGAACTCACCGATGCCCGTGCCGTCGAGGTTCAGGCGCACGTGAATCTGGGTTTCCTTGGTGTGGCGGGTGACGTCGGCGGTGCGGTCCATGGTCGGCTTGGTTCGTTGTCTGTCAAAGGCTGGCGCGCAGCGCGGCCAGGGTCGATGTCACGTCGTCATGCGTGCCGACCGTGATGCGCAGGCAGTTGGCCAGCAAAGGGTGCAGCCCCGACACATTCTTGACCAGCACGCCATGCGCCTTCATGCCGGCAAAGGCGGCGGCGGCGTCGGCCACCCGCACCAGCACCATGTTGGCCTGGCTGGGCCAGTGCTGCACACCGGGCGTGCCCTGCAGGCCAGACACCAGCCGCTCACGCTCGGCGCGGATCAGTGTGGCCTGCTGCGCGAATGTGTCGGCATGTTCCAGCGCGAACAGCGCCGCCTCGGCATTGAGCACGCTGATGTTGTACGGCGGGCGCAGCTTCTCGATCTCGCCGACCAGCGCTGCGTCACCCATCAGGTAGCCGATGCGCACACCGGCCAGGCCGAACTTGCTCATGGTGCGCATCACCAGCACATGCGGGTTGGCACGCAGGCGTGCCATCGAATCCCGCGCGGCAAAGGGCTGATAGGCCTCGTCCATCACCACCAAGCCGTTGATGCGGCCCATGGCGGCGATGCAGCGGTCAATGCTGGCGTCGTGCCACAGGTTGGCGGTGGGGTTGTTGGGGTAGGCCAGGTACAGCAGCGCGGGGCGGTGGGTGTCGATGGCAGCCAGCATCGCCGCCTCGTCCAGCTCGAAATCGGCCGTCAGCGGCACGCCGACGAAGCGCAGACCCTGCAGCGCCGCTGACACGCCGTACATCACAAAGCCTGGCACCGGCGCCATCACCACCGCGCCGGGCAGATCGCAGGCCATGCTGAGCAGGGTGATCAGTTCGTCGCTGCCGTTGCCCAGGGTGATCGCGCAGCCCTCGGGCAGGTTGGCGTGCAGCGCCAGTGCGCTGCGCAGCGCGTCCACCTGGACACCGGGGTAGCGGTTGATGGCCAGCGCACCCAGCCGCTCACCCAGGGCCTGCTGCAGCGCAGGGCCCAGGCGGTGCGGGTTCTCCATCGCGTCGAGCTTCAACAGCCCGGCGCTGGGCTGCACCGCATAGGCATGCATGCTCTGGATGTCTTGGCGGATGACGCGGTCGATGGTGCTGGCAGCTGGGCTCATGCTCTTGCCGAGTCGAGCCACTCGGGCCCGGTGATGAAAGGGTTGAGGATGCGCACACCGTCGATCAGCTGGTCGTGCTGCAGGTCTTCGGTGAGCAGCGCGGCGCAGCCTTGCTGCTGGGCGGCAGCCACCATCAGCGCGTCCCAGTAGTGGAACTGGTAACGCGCCTCAACAGCCCATGCCGCCTCCACGGTTTGATGGTCAATCTGCCAGGGTTGCCAGGCCTGCAGGCGGCGAACTTGCTCCCGAGCATCTCCTCCTGCAACGGGCGTCGGAAACTTGCGGCGGATGACGTTGTAGTACTCGTTGAGCACCTGGGTGCTGATGCGGCCGCACCGCCGCTTCCAGCATGCGGCGATCCAGCCGCGTGCCAGGTCGCGCTTGGCCGGATCACGGTCGTCTGCGGCATAGACCAGCACATTCGTATCGAGAAAGATCAGAACCGGCTGGCCCATGATGCGTCATGCCGGCTTCGGGTCGCCACGGTCGTAGATCTCGTCGCGCGTCGGGTAGCGGCCGTCGGACATGCCAATGCTCTTGAACTTCAGCGCCTCGCGCATCGCGCGCTCATAAGAGTCGTCATGCCGCATCTTCTCGGCCAGCATCTCGCCCACCAGCCGCGACACGCTGGTGTTGCGGCGCGCGGCCTCCATGCGGGCCCAGTCGGCCACGCCGTCTTCCATGGTGACGGTGACGTTTTTCATCGCTCGCCTCGATTCACACTGAGTCTGTGATGCACTATTTTCGTGTTACACGAACTTCGTGTCAACGCTTCAGGCGCATTTCAGCCGCCA
Source organism: Burkholderiaceae bacterium (assembly GCA_031398015.1). Lineage (GTDB taxonomy): Bacteria > Pseudomonadota > Gammaproteobacteria > Burkholderiales > Burkholderiaceae_C > Pseudaquabacterium. Next base: position 964 of record JANNMP010000494.1, on the reverse strand, counting down.
GCGCATGCGCTTGCAGGCCTTCGCCGTGGGCCAGCGTGGCGGCAATCGGCCCCAGCAACTGCGCCCCCGCCTCGCTCACCTCGATCAGGCTGCTGCGCTTCTGGAAGTCAGTCACCCCCAACGGCGACGAAAAACGTGCCGTGCCCGACGTGGGCAGGACATGGTTGGGGCCGGCGCAGTAGTCGCCCAGGCTTTCGCTGGTGAAGGCGCCCAGAAAGATGGCGCCGGCGTGGCGCAGCAGCGGCTCCCAGCGGTGCGGGTCAGCGGCGCTCACTTCCAGGTGCTCAGGTGCGATGCGGTTGCTGATGGCGCAGGCTTCTTCCATCGAGCGGGTCAGCACCAGCGCGCCGCGCCCTTCCAGGCTGGCGCGGATCACCGCCTGGCGCGGCATGGCGGGCAGCAAGCGGTCGATGGCTTGCTGCACAGCAGCGATGTAGGCGGCATCAGGGCACAGCAGGATGCTCTGCGCCAGCTCGTCATGCTCGGCCTGGCTGAACAAATCCATCGCCACCCAGTCGGGTGGCGTGCTGCCATCGGCCAGCACCAGGATTTCACTCGGCCCCGCGATCATGTCGATGCCCACCTGGCCGAACACCCGCTTCTTGGCGCTGGCCACATAGGCATTGCCCGGGCCGGTGATCTTGTCGACTTTGGGCACCGTGGCCGTGCCATAGGCCAGTGCGCCCACCGCCTGCGCGCCGCCGATGGTGAAGGCCCGGTGCACACCGGCCACATGCGCTGCGGCCAGCACCAGGGCGTTTTTTTCACCATGCGGCGTGGGCACGACCATGATGACTTCAGCCACCCCCGCCACCTGGGCCGGGATGGCGTTCATCAGCACGCTGGACGGGTAGGCCGCCTTGCCGCCGGGCACGTAGATGCCCACCCGGTCCAGCGGTGTCACCTTCTGGCCCAGCAGCGTGCCGTCGTCGTCGTGGTACTGCCAGCTCAGGCCGCAGGCCTG
>JANNMP010000447.1:0-1946 GCA_031398015.1 Burkholderiaceae bacterium | reverse complement strand
GTGATCGAACGGAAAAAACCATGGTCAGCAGGCCATCAGCGAAAGCGGCGTGGAACAGCGGGACACAACTCGACACACGAATTTAGCAGTTCCATGCGCCCCCTGGCCAGCCATCAGACCAGCACTTCCACGCAATTGGGGTGGCCCAGAAAGGCCTGCGGGCTGCTGCTGGCACCGTAGGCGCCAGACTGGTAGACGACGGCCAGGTCACCCACATCGGCCACCGGCAGGCGCATGCGGTCGGCCAGCAAATCCAGCGGCGTGCACAGCGGGCCCACCACCGATGCCACTTCGGTCTCGGCCAGCCCGGCCTTGTTGCCGATGGTCACCGGGTAGTTCTTGCGCACCACCTGGCCAAAATTGCCCGAGGCCGACAAATGGTGGTTGAGGCCACCGTCGGTGACCAGGAACACCTGGCCGCGTGACAGCTTGCGGTCAACGATGCGCGTGACGTACACCCCCGCCTCACCCACCAGGTAGCGGCCCAACTCGATGACGATGCCGCAGCGCGGCAGCTCGCGCGCGGCGCGCTCGCACAGCGCGGCCAGGTTCGCGCCGATCGGCGCCATGTCCAGCGGCTGTTCACCCGGGAAATACGGAATGCCGAAGCCGCCGCCCAGGTTGAGAAACTGCACCGGCGTTGGCGCCAGCGCGGCCAGGCGCAGCGCCAGGTCGTAGCTCTTGTTCTGGGCCTCGCAGATGGCGTCGGCGCGCAGGTTCTGCGAGCCGGCAAACAAATGAAAGCCCTCGAACTGCAGGCCTTCGGCGGCAATCTGCGCAAACACGCCCGGCAGCTGCTCCACGTCGATGCCGAACTGTTTCGGCCCACCGCCCATCTTCATGCCCGAGCCCTTCAGCTCGAAATCGGGGTTCACGCGCAAGGCCACCCGCGCCGGCAGGCCCAGTTCACGCGACGCTGCCCCCAGCGCCGCCAGTTCACGCGGGGATTCCACGTTGACCAGCACCCGCGAGGCCACCGCCTGGCGCAACTCCACATCACGCTTGCCGGGGCCGGCGAAGCTGATCTCGCCCGGATGGGCGCCTGCGTCCAGCGCCACTTTCAGCTCACCGGCCGATGCCACGTCGATGCCATCGACCAGGCCAGCCATCAGCGCCACCACCGCCGGCATCGGGTTGGCCTTCATCGCGTAGTGCAGCTTGACTGCCGCTGGCAGCGCGGCGCGCAGGTCGGCCACACGCTGGCGCAGCAGGCTGCGGTCATAGGCGTAGAACGGCGTCTGGCCGACGCGCGCGGCCAGCGTGGTGAGCAGCTCGCCGCCGACCACCAGTTGGCCGTCGCGCAGCGGAAACTGCAGCATGGGCGCGTGTTCGGGCGGGCGGCGCGGGGGGGGCGGGCTGGGCAGGCCCAGCACGGCAGCATCTGACATGGTCGGCCCCGATTCAGGCGTCAGCCGCCAGCACGGCGGAGCCGCGGCCCACGCCAACATAGTCGATGCCGAACTCGCGCATCAGCGCCGGCTCATACAGATTGCGGCCGTCCAGGACCAGCGGCTGCTTCAGCGTGGCCTTGATGAGGTCGAAGTCGGGCGTGCGGAATTCCTTCCACTCGGTGACGATCAGCAGCGCGTCGGCACCTTCCAGCGCGGCGCTCTGGTGGTTGGCGAAACTGAGCCTGGGTGTGCCTTTGAAGACGCGCCGTGCCTCGGGCATGGCCACCGGGTCATAGGCCTGGATGGCCGCGCCGCGGCGGATCAGCTGCTCGATGATCACCCGGCTGGGTGCCTCGCGCATGTCGTCGGTGTTGGGCTTGAAGGCCAGGCCCCAGACGGCAAACGTGCGGCCGCTCAGGTTCTCGCCAAAGCGCGCCAGCACCCGCTCGAGCAGCAGCAGTTTCTGGCGCTCGTTGGCGCGATGAAGCAGTCGGAAAATGCTCTCGCGGTGGGTAAGTTCCTCGAAAAACGCGTGCCGGTGATGCTGCATCCCGG
>JANNMP010000442.1:0-6294 GCA_031398015.1 Burkholderiaceae bacterium | reverse complement strand
GCGATGGCATCGCAGGCGATGTCGAGTTGTCGCCGGTTGCGCAGCATCAGCACGACGCGCACCTTGCTGAAGCGCTTTGCTTGAGCACTTCGCTTGAGGCTTCGCCGCGCTGCAGCATCCCGCCGGGTCGCGCCCCGGCAGGCGGTAACTTTCTTGTCGCGACAAGAAAGTCACCAAAGAAACGCCTTTGAAACTGGGCGTAGACCACCGAGTATTTGCCGAGGCCATGGCGCTGCGCCTCGCCTGTCCGGCTCGAACACACCGGCCCTCACGACCGCAGTCGCTTCAACGCTGGTGACGCTCAGCAGACCGACTTCTTGCTCGGTCACCGCATGGCGCGATCGTGCCTTGCCGGGTTCTTCGCGTCACAGCCCTGACCGGGGGTGCACGGCCGTGGAATGTTCCGCACTGCTTCCGGCTGCCTCTGTTCGAGCCGGACAGGCGAGGCGCAGCGCCATGGCCGTTGCAAACGTTGGGCTGCTGTCCGCCCAGTTTGGAAGGCGTTTCTTTGGTGACTTTCTTGTCGCGACAAGAGAGTTACCGCCTGCCGGGGCGCGACCCGGCGCGGTGCAGCGCAGCGGCGATGCCATTGGCAATGGGCTGCGTGTTGGGCTTGCGGTGAGGTTTGAGGTTTGAGGTCTGTGGCTTGACGCTCAAAGCTTCGCCGCCTCGCGGCAGCGCGCCGGGTCCCGCCCCGGCGGGCGGGTAACTTTCTTGTCGCGACAAGAAAGTCACCAAAGAAGCGCTTTCCAAACTGGGCGGACACCAGCCCAACGTTGGGTCAAGGCCATGGCGCGGCGCCTCGCCTGTTCGGCTCGAACAGAGGCAGCCGGAAGCTGCGCCGCACATTCCACGGCCGTGCACCCCCGGTCAGGGTTGTGACGCGAAGAGCCCGGCAAGGCACGATCGCGCCATGCGGTGACCGAGAGGGACGACGGTCTGCTGAGCGTCACCAACGTTGAAGCGACTGCGGTCGTGAGGGCCGGTGTGTTCGAGCCGAACAGGCGAGGCGCAGCGCCATGGCCTCGACAAACGCTCGGTGGTCTACGCCCAGTTCAAAAGGCGCTTCTTTGGTGACTTTCTTGTCGCCCGACAAGAAAGTTACCCGCCAGCCGGGGCGGGACCCGGCGCGGTGCCGCGAGGCGGCGAAGCCTCACCCAAGGCCCAAGGCCGATAGCCCAAACCACAAAGCCGGCCTGCGGGCCGAACCGTCAAGCCAGCGGCTCAAGGCCGTGTGCGCGTGCCGGCCGGCAGATGCTTCCACGGCAGATCAGCCGGATCAGCGGCCATCGGCCCGGCCGCCTTGGCCACCAGCACATGGCTGGCAATGGGCGTGAAATCGGCGCGGAAGTGGTTGCTGCTCTTGACCACGATCAGGCGCATCTGCTCGGCCGTGATGCCCACCAGGCGCAGCAGCTCGCGGTCCAGCAACTGCTTCTTGCCACTGACCACCGCCACCAGGATGCCGTCGATCTCCAGGCAGGCGCTGGGGCCCAGGTTGACCGACAGGCCGCGCATCATCGGGCCCTTGAGCATGACGCGGCCGTCGCTGAGCGCACGCACCTTGAAGCGGCCACGCAGCGGTGGGTCACTGAAGCTGCCGGTGAAGGTGGGCACGGCCTTGCCGAGTGCCAGCTCCAGCTCGGCGCCCACACCGGCGCTGTGCGCCATTTGCGCGGCTGCGGCGTCGTACATCAGGCCCAGCGCCACCTGGCCCGGGAAGCGCCGGCCCGCACCTTGGGCGACCAGTGCATGCAGCAAGCCGGTGGTGTTGCTGTCGCCGCCGGCGCCGGGGTTGTCTTGCGTGTCGGCAATCACCACCGGCCGCGTGGCGGTGTCGGCCAGTGCCAGCGCCTGGGCCACAGCATCGCGCGCACTCAGGATGTCTTGCCGCCACTGGCCGGGCTCTGCCGCGAGCGCATAGAACTGTTCAACCGCGGCCTCGGCATTGGCGCCATGGGCCCAGACCATCGGCGCACATTCATCAAAGTCACTGGCCGGAAAGCCCATGCAGAAATTCAGCACCGTGCCGTGGCGCTGGTCCAGTTCAACCAGCGCGTCATACAAGCCCTGGGCCGGCTGCAGCCAGGTCGATTGCGCATTCAACGGGATCAGGAACGGCAGCCGCCGCGCATGCATGGGCGCACGCTGGCCAGCCTTCAAGCGCTGCGCCAGCAGCTGTGCCGCCAGCGCCCCGGTGGCTGCCATGTCCACATGCGGGTAGGTGCGGTAGCTAACCAGCGCATCGGCCTGGGCCAGCATGCGCCGGGTGACATTGGCATGCAGGTCGAGGCTGGCGACGATGGGAATTGCCGCCCCCACGATCACACGCAGCCGCGCCAGCAGTTCACCTTCGCTGTCGGGCGCATGCTCGGCCACCGCCGCGCCATGCAGGTCGAGGTAGACCGCATCCAGGCCAGCGGCAAGTGCTGCGCGCACATCGGCGCAGATGGCATCGGCAATGCGCTCGAAGGCATCGCGGGTGACAAAGCTCGACGGGATGGCGCCGGCCCAGCACGACGGCAGCAGCGTCCAGCCACGCGCCTTGGCGGTATCGATGAAGCCGCCGATGGGGATGTTGACGCCGGTCATCAGCGTCTGCATGGCCTGGCCCTGGCTGAACGCGGGGAACGAATCGCCCCGGGTGAACGCGGCCCAGTCGGCCAGGCTGGGGGCGAAGGTGTTGGTCTCGTGCTGGTAGCCGGCGATCAGGATGCGGGGCATGGCAATGCTTGGGCGGTGGTGTCAGCCCAGTATCACCCGGGCGTTGCTGCGCTCAGGCCGGTGCCTGGTCAGCCACCACGCGGTCACGGCCCTGGGCCTTGGCGGCATACAGCGCACGGTCGGCGGCCACCATCAGGCGGTCGATGTCGGCCTCGGCCGAGGGCGCGCCGTCAGCCCCCGCCGGGCCGGGCCAAGCCGCCACGCCGATGCTGACCGTGAACTGCAAGACCACGCCGCCCACCACCGCCGGCTGCGCCAGGATGCGCTGGCGCAGGCGCTCGGCCATCACCAGCGCGCCTTCCAGCGTGGTCTGCGGCAGCAGCGCGGCAAACTCTTCACCGCCGACGCGGCCGAACACATCGCCCTGGCGCATCACGCTGTGCGCGGTGTCGGCAAAGCAGCGCAGCACGGCATCACCGCCGGCATGGCCCAGGCGGTCATTGACGGCCTTGAAATGGTCCAGGTCGATCATCAGCAGCGCCACCGGTGTGTTGTGGCGCAGCGCGCGCGACAGCTCGTCTGCCGCCAGGTCGGTGAAGCGGCGGCGGTTGAGCATGCCGGTGAGCGCGTCGGTGTGGGCCAGGCCTTCGAGTCGGGCCTCGGCCAGCTTGCGCTCGCTGATGTCCATGCGCAGGCCCACCATGCGTTGCGGCTGGCCCGCCGCATCACGCGCCACCACCCGGCCACGCGCCTGCAGCCACACCCAGTGGCCCTGTTTGTGGCGGATGCGGAACTCGGCCTGGTACACGCTGGTGTTGCCCAGCAGATGCGCCTCCCAGGCGAACAGGCGCGCTGCCATGTCGTCAGGGTGCACCAACGCGTCCCAGCCAGCCAGGGTGTCGGGCACCTCGCCCGGCGCATAGCCCAGCATGGTCTGCCAGTGGCTGTTGACCGAGCTGATCGCGCCACTTGCCAGGTCAACGTCCCAGAACACCAGGTCGGCATCGAGCATCGCCAGGTCGAGCAGGGTGGTCAGCGCCTGCTGGCGCTGCTGGGCACGCAACTCGTCGCTCAGGTCCGACAGGATCGACAGGTGCACACCGGGCAGCACGTTGGCCACGGCGTTGAACTCAGCCTCGACCAGGCTGCCGTCGTGCCGGCGCAACTGCACCCGGCCGCGGGCACTGCCGGCCTGCAGGAACGCGGCCCAGCTGGCGGCGGTGTCTTGCGCACCGGGCACCACCACGTCGGCCACGGCGCGGCCCACCAGGGCGCTGTGGGCATAGCCCAGCAGGCTGCAGGCGGCGGGGTTGGCATCGATGTAGTGGCCGTCGTCCGAGGCCAGCAAGATGGCGTTGAGCGCATGCGCGAACAACGCCGACAGCCGCGCCTGCGAGGCCAGCAGTGCCTGCTGGGCCAGGTGGCGCGCGGTGACATCGCGCCAGCGGATCACCACCGCGCCCGACGCCCTGCTGGCGCCGCTGTCAGCGGGCAAATCCAGCGGCGCCACATGGCACTCAAAGATGCGGCCATCCCGCAGCGTCTGGGTGTCGAAGACCCGGCTCTGCGCAGTCATCAGCAGCGCGGCCATGCCTTGCAGGTAGGGCTGCGGGTCTTGCAACTGGGCGGCGGTGTGCAGGCGCATCTCCAGCGCATCACGCCGCTCCAGCATGTCGGCTGGAAAGTTCCACAGCGTGCGGTAGCGCCAGTTGAAGGCCAGCACGCTGCCAGCACGCGACAGCACCAGCACACCGTCGGGCGCCGACTCGAAGGTGGCGCGCACCAACGCGTCGTCGGCCAAGGGGTCGGCCCGGGGGTCAGCCGACCGGCTGGCGCTGGTGGATGAAACAGGCAGCACGGGCCCAGGGCGCAGCGCCATCAAGCCCCGCCAAATGCAAAGCCGCGGCCCGGCGCGGCAGCAAACAGCGCCTGTGTGTAGGCATGCTGGGGGTTGCTGAAGACGCGGTGCGCGGGGCCGACTTCGACCACCCTGCCCTTGCTCATCACCGCCAGCTGGTCACAGACCTGGCTGGCCACGCGCAAGTCATGGGTGATGAACAGCATCGCCAGGTTGAGGCGGCTGCGGATGTCGTCGAACAGCTGCAGCACCTGGGCCTGCACCGACACGTCGAGCGCGCTCACCGCCTCGTCGGCCACCAGCAGCTCGGGCTCCATCATCAGCGCGCGGGCAATGCAGATGCGCTGGCGCTGGCCACCGCTGAACTGGTGCGGGTAGCGGTCGAGTGCGCTGGTGTCCATGCGCACCAGGGCCAGCAGCGCATGCGCGCGCTGCATCGCATCGGCATGGCCCAGGCCGTAGTTCATCGGGCCTTCGACCATCGCCTGGGCCACGGTGCGGCGTGGGTTCAGTGACCGGTACGGGTCCTGGAACACGATCTGCACCCGCTGGCGCAAGGGCCGCAGCGCGGCGGCCGACAGCATGGCGATGTCTTCGGCGGCTTCGCCCGGCCTGTCGCCACCCAGCATCACGCTGCCGCCGCTGGGGTCGATCAGGCGCACGATGCAGCGCGCCACGGTGCTCTTGCCCGAACCCGATTCACCGACGATGCCCAGGGTCTGGCCACGGCGGATCTCGAAGCTCACGTCTTGTGCCGCCACCACGCTGCGGGCGGCGGCAAACCAGCGTTTGTCGACATAGGTCTTGGCCAGGCCCTGCACTTTCAGCACCACTGGCGCGCCGGGGTCGCTGGCGCGTTCTTTGAGGTGCAAGGTGGGCACCGCTGCCATCAGCATGCGGGTGTAGGCATGGCTGGGGCGTTGCAGCACGTCGTGCTTGGGGCCGATCTCGAGCAAGTCACCCAGGCGCAGCACCGCCACCCGGTGCGCCACCTCGGCCACCACGCCAAAGTCATGGGTGATGAACAGCACACCGGCGCCGTGGCGCTGCTGAAGGTCGAGCACCAGCTTCAGGATTTGCGCCTGAGTGGTGACATCGAGCGCGGTGGTGGGCTCGTCGGCAATCAGCAGCACCGGGTCCAGCACCAGGGCCATCGCGATCATGATGCGCTGGCGCTGGCCGCCGCTCAGCTGGTGCGGGTAGCTGGCCACCATGCGCCCGGGGTCGGGCAGCAGCACCTCGCGCACGATGGTCAGCACCTTGGCGCGGCGTTCGGCGGCTGACAGTTGCGTGTGCTGGGCCAGCACCTCGTCGATCTGGTCGCCGCAGGTCATCACCGGGTTCAGTGCCGTCATCGGCTCCTGGAAGATCATGCTCATGCGGGTGGCGCGCAATTCACGCAGCCGGCTCAGCGGCGCATGGCTGATGTCTTCACCGTCCAGCAAGATTTGGCCGGCCTGCACCGGCAGTGTCTTGGGCAGCAGGCCCATCACGCTTTGCGCGATCACGCTCTTGCCCGAACCCGATTCACCCACCAGGCAAAGGATTTCGCCACGGCCGACGCTGAAGCTCACGTTGCGCACCGCAGTGGCGCGGTCACCGCCTGGTGGCAAGCCGATGGTGAGGCCCTTGACCTCCAGGATCGCAGTCATGCGACGCACCATCGAAGCGGAGCGGGGCGAGCGCCGGGCCGCCCCAAGCCGGCCCGCATCCCCTCGGGGGATCGGCCGACGTACCCGTCGGACGAGGGGCTGTCAGTCATCCACGTTTGG
>JANNMP010000346.1:0-3585 GCA_031398015.1 Burkholderiaceae bacterium | reverse complement strand
AACAGCTTCACCGCCTCGCCGGTCTTCTCGTCGCTCACGCCGACGCAGGCGCACTCGGCCATGCCCGGGCAACCGGTGGCCACGGCCTCGATCTCGTTCGGATAGACGTTGAAGCCCGAGACGATGATCATGTCCTTCTTGCGGTCGACGATCTTCAGGAAACCCTTGGCGTCGAAGACACCGATGTCGCCGGTGCGAAAGTAGCCGTCAGGCGTGAAGGCGGAGGCGTTGGCCTCGGGCTTCTGCCAGTACCCGCTCATCACCTGCGGGCCCTTGACGACGATCTCGCCGGCTTCGCCAAGCGCGACTTCGCTGCCGTTTTCGGCGAGCAGCTTGACGTCGGTCGAGGGCAGCGGCAGGCCGGTGGTCGAACTGAACTCGGTCACCCACAGCGGATTGAAGCTGACCACCGGACTGGTCTCGGACAGACCGTAGCCTTCGTGGATGATGATGCCGGTCATCGCTTTCCACTTGTCTGACACTGCGGCGATCACTGCTGCGCCGCCGCCGCCGGCCAGCTTCAGCCGCGACCAGTCGACCTCTTTGCTGCGCGGGTGGGCCACCAGACCGGCATACAGCGTGTTCACGCCCATGAAGACATTCGGCCGGGCCGCTTTCATCGTGTCGATGAAGCTGTCGAAGTCGCGCGGGTTGGGCACCAGCCAGTTGTCGGCGCCGAGGGTGAAGAAGGTGATGAAGTTCACCATCAACGCGAACACGTGGTACAGCGGGATCGCGGTGACGATGACCTGGCCGGGCACCGTCATCTGCTGCGGCATGAAAGCTTTGTACTGCTCGACGTTGGCCACCAGATTGCGGTGCGACAGCGCTGCGCCCTTCGACAGCCCCGTCGTGCCGCCGGTGTACTGCAAAAACAGCAGGTCGCCGCCGTTGGTCACCACTGGTGTGAAAGGCAGCGTGGCGCCCTCGGCCAGCGCGGCGGCCAGGCTGGTCGCGCTGGTCAGGCGCGCATCAACCGGCGGGCTCGGCAACGCCTGGCCGCTGCCGTCGCCGACGCCATTGGTGATGACCGTCTTCAGCCCGGTCTTGGCCATGACCTCGGCCACCGTGCCCGACACGGCGCTGAAGACGACGATGATTTCGACGCCGGCGTCGTTCAACTGGTGCTGCAACTCGTGCGGTGTGTACAGCGGGTTGACGTTCACCTGCGCCGCGCCGGCACGCATGATGCCCAGGAAGGCGATCGGGAAGGCCAGCAGGTTCGGTGTCATCACGGCGATGCGGTCGCCCTTCTTCACACCGAGCTTGTTCTGCAGGTAGGCGGCGAAGTCGCGCGACAGCTTGTCGACCTGCGCGTAGCTCAGCGTCTGGCCGGCGCAGCGGAACGCCGGCTTGTCGGCATGGCGCTGCATCGCCTCTTCCATCATCAGCGTGACCGACGGATAGGCGTCGGGGTTGATCTCGGTCGGCACCGTACCGTAGCTGGCCTGCCAATGCCTGTTTGTCATGTCACGGTCCTTGCTTGCGGGAGTTGTGGGGCTGTGGGGCGGTGGGACTGTGTCAACCGGCCTCGTTGAGCCCATACGCGTCGTGCTGCGCCTGAAACTTGGCCACGCTGTGGCTCAGGATGACGATGTCGTGGGTCTTCCCGTCGCGGCTCTTGACATGGTCGTGCAACAGTGCCTCGGCGCGAAAGCCGAGTCCTTCGAAGACGGCAATCGCACCGACCTGGTCGACGGTCATCTGGGCCATCAGCTTTTCCAGGCCCGTCTCGAGCGCGATGGCGAAGCCTTCCTGGGTCAACTTCTGGCCCAACCCCAGCCCGCGCAAGTCGGGGGCGACGATCACCCGCAGCTCGCCCACGTGGCGCGACCATGACAGCTCATCGCGCACGATGGTCGCGCAGCCGACGACGGCATCGCCGCGTCTCGCCAGCACGGTAACGATGTCGCCTTTGCGTGTCGCCTCCAACCAGGCCGCCACAACCTTCGGCTGACTGATGTCGCGGCGCAAGAAAAGCAGGTCGTGCGCCGGCAGCGTCTGCGCAAAAGCCAGCACCGCCGGCCCGTCGTCCTGCGCCAGCAGACGAAACTCAATGTCGCCGCCGACACACGACAGCGTGCGCGGATAGGCTCGACTCACAGTCTTCATCATGTTGAACGCCCTCCCAGCCATGCATCAAGCTTCGGCCACAGCCGCTTGATCGCGTTGCCCCCGGCCGCGACGCTGACGTGGCCCCCCTTCATCACGACCTCTTCCTTGTCCTTCGAGCCGACTCCCGCGATCAGCGGCTTGGCTGCGTCGTAGGGCACGATGTGGTCGTGCTCGGCAATGACATGCAGCACCGGCAGCGTGATCCGGCCCAGGTCGACACGCCGGCCGCCCACGATCAACTCGTTCTTGTACAGGCGGTTCTCCCACATGATCTCCTTGGTCATCTGGCGGAAGAACTCCCCTGGCAGCGGCAGGATGTCGCTGCCCCAGCGGTCGAACATGCGGTACGACTTGACGAATTCGTCGTTCCACAGGTTGTCCAGCAACTGCAACTTGCCGGTGATGCGGTCTGCCGGGCGCAACATGCTGAACGACTCGTAGATCAACGAGGGCGGCGCATTGCCGGTGGCGTCGATCAGCCGGTCAACGTCGAAGTAGCGTTTGTCGCTCCACTTGGCGAACAGCTTCATCTCGCGGAAGTCGATTGGCGTGGTCAGCAGCGCCAGGTTCTTCACCGGCCCGTCGGGGTGCAGCGCGGCGTAGACGGTGGACAGCAGGCCGCCCATGCAGTAACCGAGCAGTGTCACGTCCTGCTCGCCCGAGACCTGCCGGACGCGTTCCACGCAGTCCGGAATGAAGTCGAGCGTGTAGTCCTCGATGCGCAGCCGCTTCTCATCGGGCCGCGGCGGGTTCCAGTCGATGACGAACACGTCGTAGCCCTGCTTCAGCAGGAACTCCACCAAACTCTGGCCCGGCGCCAGATCGAGGATGTAGCCGCGGTTGGTCAGCGCCATCACCAGCAGCAGCGGCACGCGGTAGATCTCGTCGGCCAGCGGCCGGTAGTGGTACAGCGCCAGCGTGCCACGCTGGTGGATCAGATCCCTGGGCGTGACACCCATCGTCGGGCCCTGCGAGCTCAGGTACTCGAGCCCCTTGATGCTGCGTTGCAGCGCCCGGTCGATTTCCGATCGGAAGCGGCTGGCCAACGTGGCGGTGTCGGCGTTCATGCGCGCACCTTCCTGGTCTTGCGCACGGCCGCGCGCGCCCTGGCGACCACCGCCGGCGCCGGCTCCGATGGCGGGGGTTTGCGCGTCCTCGGCGGCGACGCCAGCCGCAGCGCGCTGCGGCCTCGCGGCTTGCCGGGTTGCGGGGCGTCGACGGCGGCTGCGATCCCGACCAGATGCTCCTCGATGACCTGCAAGCGTTCGCCCAGCGCCTGTACGTCGGCGCGAGTGGGCACGTTCAGCAACTCCTGCACACGCTGCGTCAGCGACAGCGTCAGCTTCCTGGCGACCAGCGAAGCGCCCAGCACCGTGTGCGTCACCTTGGCGAACCCGTCGGAGTTCACGCCGCGGTTGCCCAACTCGACCAGGCCTTTCTCAAGCTGCAGGCCGATGGCGCGCCAGATGC
>JANNMP010000339.1:0-6095 GCA_031398015.1 Burkholderiaceae bacterium | reverse complement strand
GAGGAGAGTGCGACCGACGCGGTCGTCGCAGCCAGCATTGTGAGGAACTCGCGGCGGTTTGTTCTGGGGCACGCCCGTGGGCTTCCTGCAGGCGGCCGACGCCAAGACCGGCAAGATCCTGTGGAAGTTCCAGACCGGCTCGGGCGTGGTGGCGCCGCCGGTCACCTGGACCCAGGGCGGTGAGCAGTCCGTGGCCGTGGCCTCGGGCTGGGGCGGCGCGGTGCCGCTGTGGGGTGGCGATGTGGCCAAGAAGGTCAACTTCCTGGAGCAGGGCGGGTCGGTCTGGGTGTTCAAGATCCCGAAGTGATGCGGGCCTGAGCTGGTGCGCCAAGGGCCCTGCGGGCGCTTTTCATTGCGCTCGCGCAGGCAACGCTGCATGCTGCAAGCTCGTAACAGTACGGTCAATCGTGCGATCTACAATGCGACCCTTCGCAGACCGGAGCGCACCATGCCGACCATCACCGCCAACGACCTGAAGACACGTGGCATTGCCGCCATCGAGGCCCAACTGGCCGATGGCCGCACGGAGGCGGTGGTGTCGGTGCGGGGCGCCGACCGCTATGTGGTGATGGACCTGGCCCAGTACCAGCACCTGCGTGAATGCGAGCTCGAAGCGGCGCTGGCCGAGAGCCGGGCCGACATGGCCGCTGGCCGCTTCGTGGTCGAGACGGCGCAACAGCATGTGGCCCGCGTGCAAGGCTTGATCGCCGGTGAAGGCCCAGTGGCGGGGGCCGCGCTGGCCAAACCAGCCAAGGCGACGGCGCCGGCCAAACGCGCCAAGGGCCGAGCTGGCTGAGGCCCGCGCAGGTTGAAGCTTGCGCATGCTTCGGCAGTGCCATGCCCTGCACGCTGATCTTCACCGAGCACTACACGCGCATCGCCAAGCGCTTCCTGCAGCGGCACCCTGACATGGTGCGCGCCTACGGCAAGACGCTGGCTTTGCTGGAGGCCAACCCGCACCACCCGTCGTTGCGCCTGCATGCCTTGGGTGGGCGGCTTGCGGGCGTGCACTCGGTGTCGATCAACCTGTCCTACCGCATCACGCTGCACCTGCTGGTCACCGAGCAGGAAATCGTGCCGATCAATGTTGGTGACCACGACACGGCGTACTGAATCAAGCGCCGCTGGGGCCGACCTGGCCTGCCCGTGACAATGGGTGGATGGCCGTGACCCTGCAACACGCCGAGGCCTGGTTCACTGGGCGCGGCTGGTCGCCGTTCGATTTCCAGCGCCAGGTGTGGGCGGCCATGGCCGCAGGCCAGGGCGGCTTGCTGCATGCCACCACCGGCGCCGGCAAGACCTACGCCGTGGGGCTCGGCGCGCTGGCGCGTGCCGCAGCCTTGGGCGTGCCATCCGCAGGCAAGCCAGCACCACCCGTCGGCATCCTGTGGATCACGCCGATGCGCGCGCTGGCCGCCGACAGCCAGCGCGCGCTGGCCTTGCCGTTGGCCGACCTGGCACCGGCCTGGACCCTGGGCCTGCGCACCGGCGACACCACCGCTGCTGAACGTGCGAGGCAAGACCGCCGCCTGCCCACGGTGCTGGTCAGCACGCCCGAGTCCCTCACCCTGCTGCTGACCCGGGCCGACGCCGAAGCGCGCCTGGCCACGGTGCATACGGTGGTGGTCGATGAATGGCATGAGCTGGTGGGCAACAAGCGCGGGGTGCAGGTGCAATTGCTGCTGGCGCGGCTGGCCAGCTGGAACCCGCGGCTGCTGGTCTGGGGCCTGTCGGCCACGCTGGGCAATCTGGACGCCGCGATGGCGATGCTGCAGGGCCCGTTGCCACCGGGTGATGCGCCGCCGCTGCTGGTGCGCGGGCGCATCGACAAGGCCCTGGTCATCGACAGCCTGCTGCCACCCAACCCGGGCCGCTTCAGCTGGGGCGGCCACCTGGGTGCGCAGATGCGCCAGCCGGTGGTCGAGGCGTTCGAGCGCACTGCGGCCGACGGTGGCGGCAGCACCCTGGTGTTCACCAATGTGCGCAGCCAGGCCGAGGCCTGGTACCAACTGCTGCTGGAGGCGCGGCCCGATTGGGCCGGCGAGATCGCGCTGCACCACGGCTCATTGGCCAAGGACGTGCGTGCGTGGGTCGAAGCAGGGCTGAAGGCCGGCACGCTCAAAGCCGTGGTGGCCACCTCGTCATTGGACCTGGGGGTGGACTTTCTGCCCGTCTCGCGGGTGCTGCAGATCGGCTCGGCCAAGGGCGTGGCGCGGCTGCTGCAGCGCGCCGGGCGCTCAGGCCACCAGCCCGGCCGGCCCAGCCGCATCACCCTGGTGCCCACCAACACGCTGGAGCTGGTGGAGGCCGTGGCCGCGCGCCGCGCGGTGGCGGCCGGCAATGTGGAGCCGCGCCACGCGCCCGAGGCGCCGCTGGACGTGCTGGTGCAGCACCTGGTCAGCATCGCGCTGGGTGGTGGCTTCACAGCCGACGCGCTGTTCAACGAAGTGCGCCGTGCCCACAGCTACCGCGCGCTGCCGCGTGAGAGCTTCCAGTGGGCGCTGGACTTTGTGGTGCGCGGTGGTGATTCACTCGGCGCCTACCCCGAATACCACCGCGTGGTGCTGGCTGACGACGGCCGGTACCGCGTGCCCGACAAGGGCATCGCCATGCGCCACCGGCTGCAGGTGGGCACCATCGTCGGTGAATCGGCGATGTTGGTGAAATGGTTGAGCGGCGGCACGCTGGGCCAAGTCGAAGAGAGCTTCATCGCCCGGCTGAACAAGGGCGATTGCTTTGTCTTTGGCGGCCGCGTGCTGGAGTACGTGCGCACCCAGGACATGGCGGCCTATGTGCGCAAGGCTGCGGCCAAGCGCGGCGTGGTGCCCAGCTGGGCCGGCGGCAAGATGCCGTTGTCGTCTGAACTGGCCGATGCCACGCTGGCCGTGCTGGTGCAAGTGCAGCAGGCCGACGCCGACGCGCTGCAACAAGAGCCCGAGCTGCAGGCCGCCCAACCCATGCTCGACGCCCAGCGCCGGCTGTCGCACCTGCCGGCGCCCGGCGCGCTGCTGGTAGAGCAGTTCCGCTCGCGTGAAGGCTGGCACTTGTTTGTGTACCCATTTGCCGGCCGCCTGGTGCACCTGGGCCTGGCCAGCTTGCTGGGCTGGCGGCTGTCACAGCAGCGGCCCAACACCTTCAGCATCAGCGTCAATGACTATGGCTTCGAGCTGTTGGCCGCTGAAGAAGTGGACCTGGCCACGGTGTTTGACCAGCGTGTGTTCGACCCCGGCGCCGACCTGCTGGCCGACGTGCTGGCCAGCCTGAACAGCAGTGAGCTGGCGCGGCGGCGCTTTCGCGAGATCGCCCGCGTGGCCGGCCTGGTGTTCAGCGGTTACCCCGGCGCGCCCAAGAGCACCAAGCAACTGCAGGCCAGCTCCGGCCTGTTCTACGACGTGTTCCGCCAATACGACCCGGCCAACCGCTTGCTGCACCAGGCCGATGCCGAGGTGCTGGCGCAAGAGCTGAACCTGCGCCAACTGGCAGCCAGCCTGGCGCGGCTGCGCGCCCAGCGCATCGACGTTGTGCAACTGCGCGCGCCCAGCCCGTTTGCGCTGGCGCTGATGGTCGAGCGCTTTCGCGAGCAGCTCAGCACCGAGAAGCTGGGCGACCGGCTGGCCCGCATCGTGGCCGACGCCGAGGCCGCGATGGCCGCCGATGTGCCGGGCACGCAGGCGGCGCTGCCGGGCGGCCGCAGCGCGCGTCGGCGCCAGCCGCGCCGGGCTTGAGCCCGATCAAGCCCGGCGCTGTCCCCTTCATCGGCCGATGGCCAGCGCCGGCATGCCCACATCATCGTGGGCGATGCCCCGGCCATGAACCTGCTGCCCAAAACCGCCCCAACCACAGCCCCACCCGCAGCCCCACCCGCAGCCCAACCCGCAGCCCAACCCGCAGCCCGTTTGCGCCAATTGCTGGTGCTGCTGCTGCTGGCCCTCGGCCTGCTGGCAGGGGTGTCGGTGTCGCAGACGCGGCAGCTCGAGGCCGATGCCTTGCACACTGCTGCGGTGGTGTTGCCCGCCATCAAGCAGGTGCATGCGCTGGCCGCCCAGGTGGACGCACTGCGGGGCATGGCCGCGCTGCATCTGACGCTGCGCAGCGACACCGAGCGCACCGAGCTGGAAGGCCGTCTGCAGGCCACCCGGCTGCAGCTGGACCGGCGCCTGGCCGCTTTCGGCCAGCAGCTGACAGGCGCTGCCGACCGGCGCCACCACCAGGCGGTGGCGGCCAGCCTGGCCGCGTTCTGGGCGGCGCATGAACCCTTGCTGGCCACATCGCGCCGGTCACAGGCTGAGCCGGCTGCTGCGGCCCAGGCGCGCGCCCTGCTGGCCGGCGAGGCGCAGGCTGCCTTCGAGCGCCTGCGCGCCGCCATTGACGCCTGGTGGGCCCACACCGAGGCCCAGGCCGACGCTGCCGCAAGCCAGGCGCGCAGCACCGCCCATGTCGCCACGCTGGTGGTGTGGGCCCAGGGCGTGCTGGCGGCACTTGCGCTGGCGGTGGCCTGGGCACTGCAGCGCCTGCCGCTGCGGCCCTGGGGCCTGGCAGCAGCCGGTGGCCAACAGGCCGGCGCGGCGCTGGACAGCAGCGCCGCGCGGGCCCATCTGCAGGCGCTGAACGCGGCAGTGGCCGCTGCCCGGCGCGGTGAGCCCGGGCGGGCCGCCGGGCTGTCGGCCACCGAAGCACAACACTTGGCCGAGCAGGTGGACAGCGCGGCCCAGGGCCTGCGCACGCTGATCGAGCGGCCCCGGGCCGGTGTGGCCGACCTGCCAGCCCAGCGCCCGCCCGACTGAGCGCCGCTGCCTTACAGTGCAGCCCCTGTTGCAGTGGCATGCCGCCATGCCGCACCACCCCTGTCGTTCCATCTCCCGCCAAGGAATCTGCATGCCCACCACACTGCACGCACGCCGCCTGGCCTGCCTCACCCCGCTGGCACTGGCCGCTGCCGCGCTGCTGGCCCCGGCTGCTGCGCTGGCCCAGGGCGAGATCAAGATCGCGCTGATCAGCAGCAAGAGCGGCCCGCTGGAGGCGTTCTCCAAGCAGACCATCGTCGGCTTCAACCTGGGGCTGGACTACGCCACCGGCGGCACGATGAAGGTCAACGGCAAGACCCTGGTGGTGATCGAGAAAGACGACCAGGGCAAGCCCGACGTGGGCAAGAGCCTGCTGGCCGCCGCCTACGCCGACGACAAGGTCGACATCGCCGTGGGCCCCACGGCCAGCCCGGTGGCGCTGGCCATGCTGCCGGTGGCCGAGGAGTACAAGAAAATCCTGCTGGTCGAACCCGCCGTGGCCGACAGCATCACCGGCGAGAAGTGGAACAAGTACATCTTCCGCACTGGCCGCAACTCCAGCCAGGACGCGATCGCCAACGCGGTGGCCCTCGACAAGCCCGGCACCACGCTGATCACGCTGGCGCAGGACAACGCCTTCGGCAAAGACGGCGTCAAGGCCTTCAAGGAAGCGGTGAAGAAGGCCAAGGTGGTGCATGAGGAATACCTGCCCGCGGCCACCAGCGATTTCACCGCCGCCGCCCAGCGCATCATCGACCGCGTCAAGGGCGAGCCGGGCCGCAAGATCCTCTGGATCATCTGGGCCGGTGGCAACCCGTTCAAGATTGCCGACCTGGACCTGAAGCGCCACGGCATCGAGATCGCCACCGGCGGCAACATCCTGCCGGCGATGACGGCCTACAAGCAGTTCCCCGGCATGGAAGGCGCGACCTACTACTACTTCGGCATTCCGAAGAACCCGGTCAATGAGTGGCTGGTGGCCAACCACTACACCAAGTTCAAGACACCGCCGGACTTCTTCACCGCCGGTGGCATGAGCGCCGGCATCGCGCTGGTCGAGGCGCTGAAGAAGACCGCCGGTGACACCAGCACCGACAAGCTGATCAAGACGATGGAAGGCATGAGCTTCGATTCGCCGAAGGGCAAGATGACCTTTCGCAAGGAAGATCATCAGGCGATGCAGAGCATGTACCACTTCAAGATCAAGGTCGACCCGGCGTTCGCCTGGGGCGTGCCGGAGCTGGTGCAAGAGATCAAGCCGGCGGACATGAACGTGCCGATCCGCAACAAGCGCTGAGGCTCAAGACCCCC
>JANNMP010000290.1:0-3754 GCA_031398015.1 Burkholderiaceae bacterium | reverse complement strand
GGGCCGATGGGCTCGTCACTGAGCACGCGGCCCACCGTGCTGCTGACCGCCACCGAGCCGTTCGGCGGCCAGGCCCTCAGCCCCGCCGCGCTGCGCCAGCGCTTTGGCTGCACGCCGTCCGAAGCGCGCCTGGTGCAACTCATCGCCGAAGGCCAGCCGCTGCAGCAGGCGGCTGTGGTGCTGGGCATCACTTACAGCAGCGCGCGCAGTTGCTTGAAGATCGTGTTCGACAAAACTGGCGCGCGCAGCCAGGCACAGCTGGTGGCGCGTGTGCATCAACCCGGGATGCGCACCGCCAGGCTGCTGTAGCCGCGCACAAACGGAGATTTCACCCGCTCCGGCTGGCCCATCACCTCGATCACCGGAAAGCGCTTGCCGATCTCCTCCCACAGGATCTTCAGCTGCAGCTCGGCCAGGCGGTTGCCCACGCAGCGGTGGATGCCGAAGCCGAAGCTCAGGTGCTGGCGCGGCCGGGCGCGGTCGATGATGAATTCATCGGGCCGGTCGATGGCGCTGGCATCGCGGTTGCCCGACAGGTACCACATGGCCAGCTTGTCGCCCTTCTTGATTTGCTTGCCACCCAGCTCGGTGTCTTGCACGCAGGTGCGGCGCATGTAGGCCAGCGGCGTCTGCCAGCGGATGATCTCGGGCACCAGGCTGTCGACCAGGGCCGGGTTGGCACGCAGCTTGGCCCACTGCTCGGGGTTGTCGTGCAGCGCCAGCAGGCCGCCAGTCATGCTGTTGCGCGTGGTGTCATTGCCACCCACGATCAGCAGCACCAGATTGCCCATGTACTCCATCGGCGGCATGTTGCGGGTGGCCGCACCATGGGCCAACATGCTCACCAGGTCAGTGCGGGGCGGGGCGTTGACACGCTCGTTCCACAGCCGTGTGAAGTAGGCCAGCATCTTGCCCAGCTCGGCCATGCGCGCGGCGGGGTCCAGTGCGTCGGGGTTGGTCACCTTGTTCATGGTGGCCACGTCAGACCACCAGGTCAGCAGGCGCCGGTCTTCGAACGGAAAGTCGAACAGCGTGGCCAGCATGCAGGTGGTCAGCTCGATCGAGACCTTGTCGACCCAGTCAAAGGTTTCATTGCGCGGCAGGCTGTCGAGCAGGTTGGCCGTGCGCTCGCGGATCAGGCTGGTCCAGTTGTTCAGGTTGGCCGGCGCCACGATGCTGCTGACGGCCTTGCGCTGGTCATCATGCTTGGGCGGGTCCATCGCAATGAACATCGGCAACCGGTCGCTCTCAGGCGCATTGAACAGCGTGATGCCGCCCAGCGACCAGTCCGACGAGAACAGCTCGGGGTGGGTGTCCACATACATGATGTCCTGGTAGCGGGTGACGCTCCAGTACGCACCCAGTTCCGGAAACGGGCTGCGGCTTTGGTGCACCGGGTCTTCGGCACGCAGGCGCTCGAAGATGTGGCCCACCGTGTCGTCAACAAAGTGCTGCACGTCAGCCGGGTTCAGCTCAGCCAGCGGCGTGGCCCAGGCGCGCTGTCGCGCGGCAGCCTGCACGGGTGACAAGGCAGCAGTGGGGCGGGGTTGGAGAACAGCGTTCATGGCAGGCTCCTGTGTGCGTGGGGGGTCGAGCTTGAACCGGGCTGGCTCAGTGCTGCCCTTCGGGCATCGCCACTTCCAGCCCTTCAAGTGCTTCAGTGACGGTGATCTGGCAGGCCAGGCGAGAGCTGTCGCGCAGCTCGGCGGCAAAGTTCAGCATCTCATCTTCCTGCTGGGTGCGCGCACCGGTCAGGTCAGCCCAGTGGCCGGTGATGAACACATGGCAGGTGGCGCAGGCGCATTGGCCGCCGCAGTCGCCGTCGATGCCGGGCACGCTGTGGTCGATGGCTGCGCGCATCAGCGACAGGCCGGCCTCGGCCTCGACGGTGTGGCGCTGGCCGCTGTGGGCGATGAAAGTGATTTGTGGCATGGCTGGTTGTCTGACTGGCTGGCTGGGGTTGGAAAACGGTCAATTGGTCTTGGCCGCGCGCTGGGCACGCAGCGCCCGCAGTTGTTCCGGGCTCAGGCCCAGCGCGTCGGCCAGCGGGCTGGGGGTGTCAGCGTCCCAGCTGTGGCGCGGGCCGATGGTCAGGCCACCGTCCACCGTGATGTGGGTGCCGGTGATGAAGCCGGCCGCGTCGCTGGCCAGGAACAGGGCCGCCTCGGCAATGTCGCGCGGCAGGCCCGAGCGGCCGATCGGGTTGGCGCTGCCGCTGCGCTCGGCAATCTGCGCCGCCAATTGGCCGGCCTCGTGATGGCCCATCTGCATCAGCCCGCCAAAGATGCGGGTGGCAATGAAGCCAGGCACGATGGCGTTGATGCGGATGCGCAGCGCCGACAGCTCGGCCGCCGCCACCCGGGTGTAGTGCAGCACGCCGGCCTTGGCCACCGAGTAGCACAGCGGCGCGTAGCCTGCCTGCAGTGCCGACACCGACGCCGTGTTGACGATGGCACCACCACCGCGCCGGCGCATGTGTGGCACCGCATAGGCCGCGCCTGCAGCCACCGATCGCAGCAGCAGCGCCTGCGTGTGGTCCCAGCTGGCGGGGTCGAAGGCTTCCACGCCCGCCGCCGTGCCACCGGCACCGGCGTTGGAGAACAGGATGTCGAGGCCGCCGAAGTGGTTGGCTGCGCCGTCGATGGCGGCTTTCAACTGCGCGCAGTCGGTCACGTCGCAGTGCATGAAGTGCACCGCCTGGCCCAGGCGTGCTGCCAGGGCCGCGCCGGCATCGGCGTTCATGTCGGCCGCCAGCACCTGGGCGCCCTGTTCGACGAACAGTTCCACCGTGGCCTCACCGATGCCCGACGCGGCGCCGGTGATGACGGCAACCTTGCCTTGCAAACTGTGGCCCATGCTGTGGCGCTCAGTGCTTGCTCAATGCGCGTTCAGTGCGCGATCAATGGTCGAACAGGATCACGTTGCGGGCAATGCCGCCGGTCTTCAGCGCCGCGAAGCCTTCGTTGATCTGCTCCAGCGGGATGCGTGCGGACACCATTTCCTTCAGGTGCAGCTTGCCCTGCATGAAGAACTCGATCAGCCGGGGCATGTCGGTGCGGAAGCGGTTGCTGCCCATCATGCAGCCCTGGATGCGCCGCTCGGCGAGGAACTCGACACCGTGCAGTTCGATCTTGGTGCCCACCGGGATCATGCCGATCAAGGAGGTGACGCCGCCCGGGCGCAGGCAGCTGAAACTCTGCTCGGCGGTGGCCTTCAGGCCGATGCATTCAAACGCGTAATGCACGCCGCCGCTGGTCAGCTCACGGATGCGCTTGACGGTGTCGCCCAGGTTCGCGTCAATGATGTCGGTGGCGCCGAAGGTGCGCGCCAGGTCGAACTTGAACGGGTCTTTGTCGACCACGATGATGCGGCCGGCGCCGGCAATGGCTGCGGCGTTGATGGTGGCCAGGCCGATGCCACCGGCACCGAACACCGCCACCGTGCTGCCCGGCGCCACCTTGGCCGTGTGCACCACCGCGCCGTAGCCGGTGATGACGCTGCAGCCGATCAGGCTGGCCAGGTCGAGCGGCATGTCTTCACGCACTTTCACCAGCGCGTGTTCGTGCACCACCATCTGCTCGGCGAACGAGCTCAGGTTCAGGAACTGGTTCATGTGCGCGCCGTTCCAGTTCAGCCGCCTGGCTTTGCCGGGTGGCGGTTTCACCTCCGGGTCAGCGCACAGCGACAAATGGCCCGACAGGCAGAAATCACAATGGCCGCAGAACATCGACAGGCAGCTGATGACATGGTCGCC
>JANNMP010000272.1:0-21620 GCA_031398015.1 Burkholderiaceae bacterium | reverse complement strand
AGCAGCTCACCAGCCCCCGGGATGTAGGGGAACAACAGGTACTTGCTGTAGACCGAGTTGCCCACGACGTAGGCAAAGATGCCCAGCGCCGAGCCCACCAGCACCACCGGCATGATGGCCAGGCCGTCCAGCCCGTCGGTGAAGTTGACCGCATTGCTGGCGCCCACCATCACGAAGAAGCTCATCGCGATGAAGCCGAACACACCCAGCGGGTAGCTCACCGTCTTGAAGAACGGCAGCATCAAATCGGCGCGCGCCGGCAGCTCGGTGGTGAAGCCGCTTTGCACCCAGTTGACGAACAGCTCGAGCACGCGCAGGTTGGTGCTCTCTGACACCGCAAACGCCAGGTAGGCGGCGGCCACCAGGCCGATCAGCGATTGCCAGAAGAACTTTTCACGCGAGCGCATGCCCTCGGGGTTTTTGTCGACCACCTTGCGCCAGTCGTCGACCCAGCCCACCGCGCCAAAGCCGAAGGTGACCAGCATCACCACCCACACAAAGCGGTTGCTCCAGTCGAACCACAACAGGGTGCTGACACCGATGCCCAGCAGGATCAGCACCCCGCCCATGGTGGGCGTGCCACGCTTGGCCAGGTGGCTTTGCACGCCGTACTCGCGGATCGGCTGGCCGATCTTCAGCGCGGTGAGCATGCGGATGACCCAGGGGCCCAGGCCCAGGCCGATCAGCAGCGCTGTCATGGCCGCCATCACCGCGCGAAAGGTCAGGTACTGGAACACTCGCAGGAAACCCCATTCGGGGAACTGGCCCAGCAGCCAATGGCTGAGTGTCAGCAGCATGCGGCACCCCCGCTGCTGCCCGCGCCGGCTGTCGCCAGCGCCTGCAATGCCGCCACAACGGTTGGCATGTGCATGAACTTCGAGCCCTTGACCAGCACCGCAGCGCAGGCCGGGGCTTCGGCGAGTGCAGCCACCACGGCGGGGGCATCGGCAAAGTGGCGGGCGCCGGGGCCATAGGCCAGCGCGGCATGCTGGCTGGCGGCGCCGGCTGCCCAGAAGTGCTCGATGCCGGCAGCGCGGGCACACGCACCCACCTCGGCATGGAAGGCCGGGCCCTGGTCGCCCACTTCGCCCATGTCGCCCAGCACCAGCCAGCGCGGTGTGGGCAGGCCGGCCAGCACGTCGATGGCGGCGCGCACCGAGTCGGGGTTGGCGTTGTAGCTGTCGTCGACCAGCGTGACGGGCTGGCCGAGCAGCTGCAGCGGCAGCAGACGTGAGCGGCCGGCCACCGGGCGGAACGTGGCCAGGCCTTGCACCACGGCCGCCAGCGGCACACCGGCAGCCAACGCGGCGGTGGTGGCGGCCAGCGCGTTGTGCAGGTTGTGCTGGCCGGGGATGTGCAATTGCAGCGTGGCGGCACCGGCGGGTGTGTGCACGGCCATCAACCAGTGGCCGCCCTGGGCATCGGCGTGCCAGACCGCCGCTGCGGCGGGGTCGGGCCTGACATCGGCTGGGCCCTGCAGCGCAAACGTCAGTTGCCGGCGTGCGCCAGCCAGGCGGCGCCACACCTGGGCATGGGCATCGTCGGCCGGGAACACCGCCACACCATCGGCTGGCAAGACGCTGATGACGCTGCCGTTCTCTTCAGCCACTGCGGCCACCGTGGCCATGAACTCCTGGTGCTCGCGCTGGGCGTTGTTGACCAGCGCCACCGTGGGGCGGGCGATGGCGGCCAGCATGGCGATTTCACCCGGGTGGTTCATGCCCAGCTCGAACACCGCGATGCGGTGCGCGCCCATGCCGGCACCTGCACCCACAGGCCGCAGCCGCAACACCTGCAGCGGCAAGCCGATGTGGTTGTTGTAGTTGCCAGCCGTGGCCAGCGCGGCATCCCCCGCGTGTGCCTGCAGGACGGCCGCCAGCATTTGCGTGACGGTGGTCTTGCCGTTGCTGCCGGCCACGGCGATCACCGGGCCGTTGAAGCGCTGGCGCCAGGCGGCGGCCAGTTGCTGCAGCGCGGCCAGGGCGTCGGGCACCTGCAGGCCGGCCAGCCCGGCTTGCGCGATGCCGTGCTCGGCCAGCGCGGCGGCAGCGCCTGCGGCCTTGGCCTGCGGCAAGAAGGCATGGGCGTCAAAGCTGTCGCCACGCAGCGTCACAAACAGGTCACCGGCGCGCAGCGTGCGGGTGTCGCTGTGCACACGCACCAGCGGCGTGGCCGGGTCGCCCAGCAGCGTGCTGCCGGGCAGCATGGCGTGGGCCTCGGCCAGGGTCATCAGGGCATCGCTCATTTGGCGCTCCTGGCGGCCAATGCCTGTGCTGCCACCGCGCTGTCGAGGAATGCACGCTTGCTGCCGGCCACGTCCTGGTGGTCCTCATGGCCTTTGCCGGCGATCAGCACCACGTCTTGCGGGGCAGCCCGCGCCACCGCGTGGGCGATGGCCTGGGCGCGGTCTTCGATCAGCTGCACCGACGCCGGTTGCTGCAGCCCGGCGCGGATCTGGCTGAGGATGTGCATCGGGTCTTCATGGCGCGGGTTGTCGCTGGTCAGCACCACATGGTCGGCCAGGCGCTCGGCGATGGCGCCCATCAGCGGGCGTTTGCTGGCGTCGCGGTTGCCACCGCAGCCGAACACGCACCACAGCGCGCCACCACGCGCGGCCGCCAGCGGGCGCAGCGCGGCCAGCGTCTTGTCGAGCGCATCGGGCGTGTGGGCGTAGTCCACCACCAGCTCGGGCTGGCCGCTGTGGCTGGCCACCCGCTGCATGCGGCCGGGCACCGGTGTCAGGCGCGGCACCACCGCTGCTGCATCAGCCAGCGGCACGCCCAGCGCCCGCAGCGCCGCCAGCACGCCCAGCAGGTTGCTGGCGTTGTAGTCGCCGATCAGGCGGCTGCGCACGCTCACCTGCTGGTCACCTTCGGCCAGCGTGAAGATCAGGCCATCGTCGGCATAGGCCAGGCCCAGCGCGGCCAGCCGGGTGGGGCGTTGGCAGGACACGGTCCACAGATCCAGCGCGCTGGCCTGCAGCTCAGCTGCCAGGTCAGCGCCCTGTGCATCGTCGACGTTGACCACCGCCGCGCGCAGCCCGGGCCAGCTGAACAGCGCCCGCTTGGCTTGCCAGTAGGCCGCCATGTCGCCATGGAAATCGAGGTGGTCACGTGTGAAGTTGCTGAACAACGCCACCGTGACCGGCATGCCGGCCAGGCGCTGTTCAGCCAGGCCGATCGACGACGCCTCGACGGCCACCGCCGCAAAGCCGCTGTCCACCATCTGGCGCAGACCGGCATGCAGCGTCACCGGGTCGGGCGTGGTCAGGCCGTTGAAGACGATGCTGCCGGGGTCGTCGGCCAATGGGGGCTGCCCCACCGGCGCTGCAAGCGGCGGTTGCCCCCCCGACGCTGCAAGCGGCGGTTGCCCAATCCCCAGCGTGCCCACCACACCACAGCGCCGGCCGAGCGCGGTCAGCGCCTGCGCCGTCCACCACGCCGTGCTGCTCTTGCCATTGGTGCCGGTCACCGCAATCACATCCAATGCCAGCGCCGGCTGGCCGAACCAGGCAGCGGCAACCGGCCCGGTGGCGGCCTTCAGGCCTGGCAGCGTGGCGATGCGGGCGTCCCCAAGGTCGAAGCCGAAGGCATCCACACCATCGGCCTCGACCAGGCAGGCCGCTGCACCAGCAGCCAGCGCCGCTGCCACGTATTGCCGGCCGTCGCTGGCATGGCCCGGCCAGGCGATGAAGGCATCACCGGCGCGCACGGCGCGGCTGTCGGTGCGCAGCGTGGCCGCGCCGCCTGACCCAGCACGCGGCACCCGCGCGCCCAGCCAAGCGGCTGCGGCGGCAACGCTGTGCAGGGCCATGGCCATGCTCAGAAGCTCTCCGGCGCGTCGGGCAGGGCCTTGGCCACCACCCGGGGCGTCACGTCCAGGTCGGGCGCCACGCCCAGCGTGCGCAGCGTCTGCTGCACCACCTGGCTGAACACCGGCGCGGCCACGGCGCCGCCGTAATACTTGCCGTTGCTGGGCTCGTCGATCATCACCGCCACCACGATGCGCGGCTTGTCCACCGGCGCCAGGCCCACGAACCACGAGCGGTACTTGTTGTGGGCGTAGCCCTTGCCCTCTTGCTTGTGCGCGGTGCCGCTCTTGCCGCCCACTGAATAGCCGATGGTCTGCGCCAGTTGCCCCGTGCCGCCGGGAGCGGCGGCCATCTGCAGCATCAAGCGCAGCTCGCGCGCGGTCTCGGGCGACACCACGCGGATGCCGGCCACCGGTGCGTCTTGGCGCAGCATGGTGATGGGGATGATCTCGCCGTCACGCGCAAAGGTGGTGTAGGCGCGGGCAATCTGCAGCAGTGAAGCCGACAGCCCGTAGCCATAGGCCATGGTGGCCTTCTCGATCGGCCGCCAGCTCTTGTGCGGCCGCAGCCGGCCAGTGACCGCACCGGGGAAGCTGATCTGCGGCTTCTGGCCATAACCCACGGCGGCGTACAGGTCCCACAGCTCGCGGTCTTCCATCTGCATGGCCAGGCGCACCGTGCCGATGTTGCTGCTCTTCTGGATCACCTGACGCACGCTGAGCATGCCGTAGGGGTGGGCATCGCGGATCGGGATGCCGCTGACCAGCAAGCTGCCCGGCGTGGCGTTGACCGGCGTGTCGGGCTTGACGCGGCCGGTCTCCAGCGCCCAGGCCACGACAAAAGGCTTCATCGTCGAGCCGGGCTCGAAGATGTCGGTCAGCGCCCGATTGCGCAACTGCTCACCGCCGCGCCTGCCACGCTCGCTGGGGTCGTAGCTGGGGTAGTTGGCCAGCGCCAGGATTTCACCGGTCAGCACGTCCAGCACCACCACGCTGCCGGCCTTGGCCTTGTGCTCGGCCACCGCCTCGCGCAGGCGCTGGTAGGCAAAGAACTGCACCTTGGCATCGACCGACAGCGCAATGTCGCTGCCGTCGGCCGGCTCGGTGTGCACGCCCATGTCCTCGATCACCCGGCCCAGCCGGTCTTTGACGACACCGCGCTGGCCGTTGTGGCCTTGCAACTGGCGCTGGAAGGCCAGTTCCACACCCTCCTGGCCCTGGTCTTCCAGGTTGGTGAAGCCCACCACATGGGCTGCTGATTCACCTTCGGGGTAGCGGCGGCGGAACTCGCGGCTCTGGTACACGCCTTTGATGCCCAGCTTGTCGATCTGGGCCCAGGTGTCGGTGTCGATCTGGCGGCGCAGCCAGGCAAAGCTGGCGCTGCCGCTGGCCAGGCGGGCATTCAGCTCCTGGTCGTCCATGCCGAGCAGGCGCGCCAGCGCACGCCGCTGCGCTGGCGTGGCCTGCAAGTCCTTGGGGATGGCCCAGACGCTGGGCACCGGCACGCTGGTGGCCAGCAGCTGGCCGCTGCGGTCGAGCACACGCCCGCGGGTGGCCGGCACTTCCAGGCTGTGGGCGTAGCGCTTCTGGCCTTCTTTCTGAAAGTACTCGGGCTTGACCAGCTGGATCTGCGCGGCGCGCAGCAGCAGCCCGGCAAAACCCAGTGCCACCGCCGCCACCAGCACGCGGCTGCGCCAGTTGGGTGTCTTGCTGGCCAGCAGCGGGCTGGTGGCGTAGTTGACTCCACGCACGGCCGTGGGGTTGAGCAGCTTCTTCATGGCCGGGCCTGCAGGGGTGTGGGGGTGGCGCTGGCGGCGCTGGACACCGCGCTGGCCGCCGGCAGCAAGCCGTCGGCACTGACGTACAAGGTGATGGCCGGCGTGGCGGTGGCCATCTTCAAGCGGCTGCGCGCGGTGGCATCGACCCGCTGGTTGGTGGCCTGCAGCTCACGCTCGGCCTCCAGGCGCTTGTGCTCGCCGTCCAGGCGCACGGCTTCCACGCCGGCGCGGTGGTCGGCGCTGAACAGCCGGCGCGCGTCGTAGGCGGTCTTCACCAGCAGCAAGGCGCTGGCGATGACCGCCAGCAGCAGCAGCACGTTCAACTTCATCATGCGGCCACCCCCGTGCGCTCAGCCACGCGCAAGGTGGCCGAGCGCGCACGTGGGTTGGCGCGTTGCTCGGCGGCACCGGGCTTGAAACGCCCCAGCGCCAGCAGCCGCATCGCCTTGGGCGCGGCATACAGGCTGGGGCTGCGGTGGTCCACCAGCTCGCGGCTTTCGCGCGCAATGAAGGTCTTGACGATGCGGTCTTCCAGTGAATGGAAGCTGATCACCGCCAGCCGCCCGCCCGGCGCCAGCAACGCCAGCGCGGCGCTCAGGCCTTGCTCAAGCTGCGTGAGCTCAGCGTTGACGAAAATCCGCAGAGCCTGGAATGTGCGCGTTGCAGGGTCCTGGCCCGGCTCACGGGTTTTGACCGCACCAGCCACGACCTTGGCAAGTTCGGTTGTTGTTCGAACAGCGGCCCCGCTGTCCCGGCGAGCAACAAGCGCCTTTGCAATCTGTACAGCAAACCGTTCTTCGCCATAGTCACGTATCACCTCCGCGATGCGGCGCTCGTCGGCGCCGGCCAGAAAATCCGCAGCGGTGTCGCCACGGCTTGTGTCCATGCGCATGTCCAGCGGCGCGTCGAAGCGGAAGCTGAAGCCCCGCGCCGGGTTGTCGATCTGCGGCGAGCTGACGCCCAGGTCAAGCAGCACGCCGTCAACCTGGCCGATGCCACGCACGGCCAGCGCTGCGGCCATGTCGGCAAAGCTGTCATGCACGATGGCAAAACGTGGCTCCTGCGATGCCAGCGCCTGGCCCACGGCCACGGCTTCAGGGTCTTTGTCAAAGCCCACCAGCCGGCCAGCGGGCCCCAGGCGTGCCAGCAGCGCGCGGCTGTGGCCACCGCGGCCAAAGGTGCCGTCCACATACACGCCGTCGGGCCGCAGCGCGAGTGCATCCACCGCCTCGACGAGCAAGACGGCGGTGTGTTGCAGGCTGGTGGGTGCGGCCATCATGCGGCCATCAGAAGACGAAGCTCTTGATCGCGTCAGGCATCGGCCCGGCCATGACTTGCGCCTGGTGGGCGGCGTAGCGGGTGGCGTCCCACAGCTCCAGACGCTGGCCCATGCCCAGCAGCAGCACGTCTTTGTCGAGGCCGGCCATGGCGCGCAATTCAGGCGGCACCAGCACGCGGGCGGCCGAATCGACATCCACATCCACCGCGCTGCCGACAAAAAAGCGCCGCCAGCCGTCGGCTTCCATCGGCAGGCCCAGCAGCTGGGCGCGAAAGCCTTCCCAGGCCGGACGCGGAAACACCAGCAGGCAACCCACCGGGTGCTGGGTCAGCGTCAGCTGGTTGCTGGACAAGGCAGCCAGCGCGTCACGGTGGCGCGCGGGCACGGCCATCCGCCCCTTGCCATCGAGCGACAACGCCGACGTCCCTTGAAACACGAATCCAGCCACTTGACCCCACCTATCCCCACCAAACTCCACTTTAGCGCAGAAATTGGGTGACAGACCGGTGACGGCTGGAAAAATCAATCAAATCAACTACTTACGGTTCTGTTCTCAAGGAGATTGAGGATAAAAACGTTTCAAAATAGGGACTTGCAAGAACTTGTGAAAGCGGTGGTTGAGATGGTGACGCTGCTGTGACAGCAGCCGGTGCGGCTGGCCACGTGCGGATTGTCACGGATCGCCGCCGGCAGGCCAGGCCGCAACGGCCTTGCCGGGCGCAAAAAAACCCGCCGCAGCAACGCCTGGACGGGTGCTTGGCGGGCTGCCGATGCAGCGGCGCAGGCTCAGAAGTTGTGAACGAACCCAGCGTGCCCGCGCCAGGTTCGTTCAAATGGCCTCAGTTCGACTGCTTGATCAACCGCCCCGACGCCTGCTGCACCGGCCGCGCATTCATCGGGTACAGCCGCGAGAACACACCGATCTGCTCTTGCGCCACCGGCACCGGCTGCTGCAGCACCAGCCACAGCACGCCTTCGCTGCATGGCGGTGTGGTCAACGAGCCCATGTAGGTGAAGTAGCGGCGGTCGGCGGGCAGCAGGTGGTTGATGTCGATGTCGCTGCGCACGCTGACCTCACTGCCCTTTTCCAGCGGCAGGTTGTTCCACACCGTCTGCACCAGCGGCTGGGCGGCGCCGCCACGGTCAAGCAGCACGGCCACCACCGCCAGGCGGCCTTCTGGGTCTTTGTGCACCAGGTGCGCCACCATGTCGAACTGGCGGCCGTTGATGCGCTCTTCAGACGGGCGGTGAAAGTGGAATTGCACCAGGTCGTAGCGCCGGCCCTGCACCTCGATGGCATTGCCGCCGGCCAGGTTGACCTGGATGGTGTGGCCGTTGTCGATGACGCCGAACGGTGTCGGCCGGTAGTCGAACTGGATCGGCTCCAGGTCGACCTTCACGCCGCTGCGGATGTCGATCGGGCTTTGCCGGCTGCCGTTGGCACAGCTGGCGAATTCGGGTTTGAGCTGGCCCCATTGCTCGGGCCCGGCGGCGCCAGCGTAGCCCCAGTGCGCCGCATGTGCATTGGCCACGTGGCCGGCAGCAGCCTTGGCCGCACGCAGCCTGGCCACCTTGGCCGCCGTGCCGCCATGGGCCTCGGCCTTGGCGGTGGCATGGCCGTCGGGCTTGGGCTGAACCTGGGCGGCGGCTGACCCGGGCGCGGCCTCGGCCACCTTGGACACCACCCGCAGCACATACGGCGTGGGCGCATCAGGCGCTTTGACCGCACCCAGCTTGCTGGCCAGCTTCTCGCGCAGCTGGTCCATCGGATCGGCTGGCATGGCCGGCCTGGTCGGCTCGGCTGCTGGCAACTTGGCGCTGGTCTGGGCGGCGGGCTTCGCCGGTGCGGCGTGGCCATCTGCCGCCTTGGCCGGGCCACTGCCCAGCAGCGCCGCCAACAGGCCGGCGGCCAGCAGGCGGGCCGGCCTGAATTGCGGCGCCGCCTTGGTGGCGGCAGGTTTGGCGGGGCGGCGGACGGTGTGGTGCATGGCGGCTGCTCACGGCTGGATTCACGGCAGGATTCACGGCTGGACTCTTGGCTGGCACA
Source organism: Burkholderiaceae bacterium (assembly GCA_031398015.1). Taxonomy (GTDB): domain Bacteria; phylum Pseudomonadota; class Gammaproteobacteria; order Burkholderiales; family Burkholderiaceae_C; genus Pseudaquabacterium. The sequence continues at coordinate 12,706 of JANNMP010000272.1, read as the reverse complement.
ACTTGCCCAGCCCAACCCCAGGGCTATCGGCCCGGCCGGCGTCAGCTTGAATGGCAAGCGCTCAGGCCACCGGCTGGCGCTTGATGAACAGCCAGGCCACCAGGCCGACGGCCAGCAGTGCCAGCGACGCCAGCGCCAGGCCCAGCGTCGAATGCATCACCAGCGGCGCCACCACGCCCGCCACCAGGCCATTGGCCAGGCTGCCCACACAGGCCTGCAGGCTGCTGGCCATGCCACGCCGGTCGGGCGCCAGGTCAAGCACCATCAACGTGACCACCGGCACCATCAATGCCCAGCCAAAGGCAAACACCGCCACCGGCAGCATGGCCCAGGCCGGGTGCGGCGCCAGCATCGCGTTGAGCGCCACATTGGCCAGCGCACACAGCAGCATGATGGCAAAGCCCCAGCGGATTTGCCGCCGCTGCGTCCAGCGCCCGGCCAGGCGGCCACTGGTGAATGCGCCGGCCATGATGCCGCCGATGCTCAGCATGAAGAACCAGAAGAACTGCGTCGGCGCCAGGCCCAGGTGGGTGCCCAGCCATTCAGGCGCGGCCAGCACGTACAGGAACATGCCGTTGAACGGCACGCCGCTGGCCAGCACCAGCAGCATGAAACGCGGGTTGCGCAGCAGGCTGGCATAACCCCGCAGCAACGGCCGGGGCGCAAATGATTGGCGCGCATCGGCATGCAGGGTTTCGGGCAGCCAGCGGCCGGCCAGCACCAGCAGCAAGGCGCCCACGCCCACCAGCAGCCAGAAGATCGCATGCCAGCCGGCGGACACGAACAGCAGCCCACCCAGCACCGGCGCAAACGCCGGTGCGATGCCCAAGAATATCGTCACCTGCGACATCACGCGCTGCGCGTCGGTGGGAGGAAACATGTCGCGGATGACCGCGCGAGAGACCACCACACCGGCACCCGCCGACATGCCCTGCAGCGCCCGAAAGGCCACCAGCTGGCCGATGGTCTGGCTCAACGCACAGCCCAATGAGGCCAGCGTGAACAACGCCAACCCCCACAGCACCACCGGGCGGCGGCCAAAGCTGTCAGAAAGGGCGCCGTGGAACAGGTTCATCACGGCAAAGCCGAACAGATAGGCCGACAGCGTCTGCTGCATCTGCGCCGGCGTGGCGCCCAGCGATCGGGCAATGCCCGAGAACGCCGGCAAGTAGGTGTCGATCGAAAACGGCCCCAGCGTGCCCAGCGCGGCCAGCAAGGCGGCCAGCAGCCAGCGTGGGTGTGGCCAGAGTTGTTGTGCGTTGGGGTTCATCGGGCTCCGCAAAAGCAATCAGCCGGCAGTCGCAACGCGCAACTGCCGGCCGGCAAAAAAGTGTGAAGTGGGCCGATAGGCCGGATTCTGTGCAGCGCCCGCGCCTCTTGCGAAGCGCGGGCGCCGTGACCGCCATTCCTCTGGGCCGGGAGTCACCCCACCGGCTCGATGCCACCTACCCGCACACTTGCCCCGAGCCGGGGTTTCGTTCAGCGCGGCTTTGCCGCGCTGCTCTGCGTGTGCCTATTCGGTGTTGCTGCGCGCAGAGATTGCCCGTTTCACCCGATGCGCCGCTCGGTCTTCGAGAAGACCTTTGCGACGCCGCTTGCGCGTCGTCGCAAGCTGCGCATCGACTCGTCTCTGTTGCTCTGATCCGCACCTCACGGTGGACAGCCGTTGACTGCTGCGCTGCTCTGTGCAGTCCGGACCTTCCTCCAGGGCCACCTTTCGGTGCTTGCCCCAGCGGCGGTCTGGCCCACTTCACCATGCGATTATCACGGCCCGCACCCCGACGCCCGTTGTACGACACAAGGAGCCCTGCATGAAAGCCGACAGCATCCTGGCCACCATCGGCCACACGCCACACATCCGCATCAACCGCCTGTTCGGCGCTGGCGCCCAGGTGTGGATCAAGAGCGAGCGCAGCAACCCCGGCGGCTCGATCAAGGACCGCATCGCCCTGGCCATGGTGGAAGCCGCCGAAGCCAGCGGCGCTTTGCAGCCCGGCGGCACCATCATCGAGCCCACCAGCGGCAACACCGGCATCGGCCTGGCGATGGTGGCTGCGGTGAAGGGCTACAAGCTGGTGCTGGTGATGCCCGACAGCATGAGCATCGAGCGCCGCCGCCTGATGCTGGCCTATGGCGCCAGCTTCGACCTGACCCCGCGCGAGAAGGGCATGAAGGGATCGATCGCCCGCGCCCAAGAGCTGGTGGCGGCCACGCCCGGCGCCTGGATGCCGCAGCAGTTCGAGAACCCGGCCAACATTGCAGTGCATGTGGCCACCACCGCAGAAGAGATTGCGGCCGACTTCCCCGACGGCCTGGACGCCATCATCACCGGCGTGGGCACCGGCGGGCACTTGACCGGCTGCGCCCAGGTGTTGAAGGCGCGCTGGCCGGGGCTGAAGGTGTTTGCGGTCGAGCCCAGCGCCAGCCCGGTGATCAGCGGCGGCGCGCCCAGCCCGCACCCGATCCAGGGCATCGGCGCGGGCTTCATCCCGGCCAACCTGCACACCGCTTTGCTCGATGGTGTGATCCAGGTCGATGCAGAACCCGCACGCGAGATGGCACGCCGCTGCGCGCGTGAGGAGGGCATGCTGGTGGGCATCAGCAGCGGCGCCACGCTGGCGGCGATTGCACAGAAGCTGCCCGAGCTGGGGGCGGCAGCGCGGGTGCTGGGCTTCAACTACGACACCGGCGAGCGCTATCTGTCGATCGAGGGGTTCTTGCCGGCTTGAACACGGCCGACCACGACACCGCCATGCCCCCGGCAGAGGGGTGGGCGGGCTGATCGTTCATCCAGTGGCGCAGGATTTGAGCCACTGCGCTGCACAGAATCAGCCGTACAACATTTCAGGGAGTGTTCGTGCTGACAGCAGGTCACCCGGCCTACGCCGGTCATTGGGGCAAGGCGCGGCCAGGCGAAGCCACTGCACGCTGCCATCTGCTGGCCCATCACAGCCTGGATGTGGCTGCGGTGGGATGCGAGGCGCTTCGCTGCCTGCCGGCGTTGCGGCAACTCTTCGCCACCGGCCTGGGGCTGCCCGAGCACCTGATCGAACCCTGGATCGGCTTCTGGCTGGCATTGCACGACCTGGGCAAGTTCGCTGAATCATTCCAGAGCCAGTGCCCCGATGTCTTCGAGGCGCTGCGCGGCAGGCCACCCAACCCCGCCAAGCCCTACACCCTGCGTCATGACAGCCTGGGCATGCTGTTCTGGAAGGACGTGCTGCGCGAAAGGCTGATCGATCAGGCCTGGTTCGGCGCCGGGTCTGAAGACCTGGCCCTTGGGCTGGACTGGTGGGCCCGCGCCTGCTGCGGCCATCACGGCCAACCACCGACCGAAGGCGACCACTGGTGCCAGCATTTCGATGCGCTGCACGACAAGCCGGCGGCGCTGGAATTTGCCGACGCCATGCGCGCGCAATTCATCAGCGCCGAACTGGCCGACGCCATCGCCCAGCAAGACCCGCATGCCTTCCTGGCGGCCAGCGCCGAGTTGTCGTGGTGGCTGGCCGGGCTGGCGGTGCTGGCCGATTGGCTGGGCTCGAATACGCTGTACTTTCCGTACCAGGACCAAGTTCAGCCGCTGCCTGATTACTGGCGCCTGGCCAGGGCCCAGGCGGCGCAGGCACTGGTCGCCAGCGGCGTGTTGCCAACACCCAGCGCGGCATCCATGCCCTTCAGCGCGCTGTTTTCACACATCAGCACGCCGTCGCCTCTGCAGCAATGGGCCTCGCACACGCCGCTGCAAGGCGGCCCGCAAATCCACTTGCTGGAAGATGTCACCGGCGCCGGCAAGACCGAAGCGGCGCTGATGCTGACCCACCGCCTGATGGCCAGTGGCTGCGCCGATGGCTTCTTCATCGCCCTGCCCACCATGGCCACCGCCAATGCGATGTATGGCCGCATTGCCGAGTCGTACGCACGGCTGTTTGCCAACCCCGCCAGCCTGGTGCTGGCCCACGGACGAAGCCGCCTGGTGGATGAGTTTGCCGCCACCGTGCTGCCCGCCACCCCCAGCGAGCACGATGCCCGGCAGCTCGACGACACCGCATCAGCCCGCTGCAGCGCCTGGTTGGCCGACCACAACAAGCGCGCGCTGCTGTCACCCGCCGGCGTGGGCACCATCGACCAGGTGCTGCTGGCGGTGCTGCACAGCAAGCACCAGTCGCTGCGCCTGCTGGGCCTGGTGCGCAAGGTGCTGGTGATCGACGAAGTGCATGCCTGCGATGCCTACATGCAGGGTGTGCTGGAGGTGCTGCTGGCCTTCCATGCACGCGCAGGTGGCAGCGCCGTGCTGCTGTCAGCCACCTTGCCGCAGCGCATGAAGCATGGCTTGCTGACCGCCTTTGCAAAAGGGCGGGCCCAGCGTGCGCCCGTTGCCACCGAGACGGGTTATCCACTCGTCAGCTCCTGGTCGGCCCAAGCTGCCGAGCCTCTGGCGCAGCAGGTGATGGCCACCCGGCTGGACGTGAAGCGCCGCGTCAGCGTGCGCAGCAGCAGTGACGAGGCCGAGGTGGTGGCCACCATCAGCCAGGCCCTGGCGGCAGGGCAGTGTGTGTGCTGGGTGCGCAACACCGTGGCCGATGCCTTGGCGGCGTTCGAGCGCTTCCAGGCGCAACTGCCAGTCGGGCACCTGCTGCTGTTCCACGCCCGCTTTGCCCTGCGTGACCGGCTGGCCATGGAAGAACAGGTGCTGGATCGTTTTGGCAAGCACAGCAGTGCCGGCCAACGCGCCGGACGGCTGCTGATCGCCACCCAGGTGGTGGAGCAATCGCTGGATGTTGATTTCGACCTGCTGGTGAGCGATTTGGCACCCATCGACCGCCTGATCCAGCGCGCCGGCCGCTTGCGGCGGCACCGCCGCGCGCCTGACGGCACACCGCTGACCGACCCGGCCCTGCCCGACCAACGCGGCGAGCCCTGGCTGTGGGTGCTGACACCGCCCTGGACCGAGACGCCCGATGCGCGTTGGTTCAAGGCCGCATTCCCCAAAGCGGCAGCGGTTTACGCCCACCACGGTCAGAACTGGCTCTCCGCCCGCGCCTTGCGCGGCGAGGATGGCCAGGGCAGCTTCACCATGCCCGACGACGCGCGCCGGCTGATCGAAGGCGTGTTTGGCACGGATGCGGAGATCCCACCCGGGCTGGATGCCAATGCCATGGCCGCTGAAGGTCAAGGCTTTGCCGACCTGGGTCAGGCGCAGATGAACAGCCTCAAGCTCAGCCAGGGCTACCAGCGTGGTGGCATCGACTGGTGGGGCGACGCCAAGACCCCGTCGCGCCTGGGCGAGGCCAGCAGCACGGTGACGCTGGCGCGTTGGGTTGACGGCCGGCTGCAACCTTGGGTGCAAGGCCAGCATGGCTGGGCCTACAGCAGCCTGCGCATGGCGGAACGGCTGATCGCCACCACCGCGCCGGCCAGCGATGCCAGCCAACAGGGTGTGCTGGATGCCACCTTGGCCGAATTGCCGGCGCAGGGCCGCTGGACGGTGTTGCTGCCACTGGCACTGACGGCGCAAGGGTGGGTGGGCGAGGCCTTGGCCGCCACGCGCCAGGGCCAGCCGCCGCACCGTTTGCGCTGGCGCTACGACGAAAGAACCGGGCTGCGCCTGTTCGATGACCCCACCCCCGATGCATCAACCCACCAGGACTCCGACACATGAACTTGCTGCACGACCCCTGGATGCCGGTGCGCGATGCGCAGGGTCAGCGCCACTGGATCACGCCCGAGCAGCTGGCAGACCCGCGTTGGCTGGCCTTCGACGCTGACCGGCCCGATTTCAACGGCGCGCTGGCGCAGTTCGCCATCGGGCTGCTGCAGACGACAACACCGGTGGTCAACAGCATCGAATGGCGTGGCCTGCTGCAAGCGCCGCCTTCGGCGCAGACGCTGAAGCTGTGGTTTGCGCCGGTCACCGCAGCGTTTGAACTGGACGGCGATGGCGCACGCTTCATGCAGGACGCTGACCTGGGCTCGGACGGCGTGGCCGTCAATGACATCAGTGCCCTGTTGATCGAAGCGCCCGGCGAGAACGCCGTCAAGAACAACACCGACCACTTTGTCAAACGGTCCAGGATGCAGGCGCTGTGCCCGGCCTGCGTGGCAGCGGCGCTGTTCACGCTGCAGCTCAATGCACCCGCCGGTGGTGCCGGCCACCGCACAGGCCTGCGTGGCGGCGGGCCCTTGACCACCCTGGTGCTGGCGAGTGCTGGCGGCCACCTGTGGCACGACCTGTGGATGAACGTGCGAGACCGCCCAGCTTTTCTGGACCAAGGGGGTGACGCCGGCAAGTCGGAACCAAGATACAGCTTTCCGTGGCTCGCGCCCACGACATCTCTTCAGGCCGAGAATGGAGAACTTGCCCAAATGCAGGTGCATCCCGCGCACAGCTATTGGGCCATGCCCAGGCGAATCCGCTTGCACACCAGCGGCGCGCAGTCGGGTGGGTGCGACTGCTGCGGCCGGGCTTCGGACTGCTTGATCAGCCGCTATGGGACCAAGAACTACGGCCTCAACTACAAGGGCAGCTGGAACCACCCCCTGTCACCGTATTACGAGACCAAGGAAGGCTGGCTGCCAGTGCATCCGCAGCCCGATGGCCTGGGCTACCGCCATTGGCTGAGCTGGGTGTTGGGCGCATCGAGCGACAAGAAGTCGACCCGCGTCGCCCAGATCGTCGACCGGGCCTTGCAACTGCCGCACCGCCAGACGGGCGGGCACCTGCGGCTGTGGGCCTTCGGCTACGACATGGACAACATGAAGGCCCGATGCTGGTACGAATCGACTCTGCCGCTGTATGGCCTGGCCGACTGCGACCGCGACACCCGACAGGGCGTTCAAGCCGAAGTGGGCCGTTGGTTGGGTGCTGCCGAACTGGCCAGCATGTACCTGCGCGGCGCCATCAAGGATGCCTGGTTCAGTGCCGATGCCCGTGGCGAATTTGGCCATGTCGATGCCAGCTTCTGGTCTGTCACCGAAGGCCCTTTCTACCTCCACTTGCAAGCCTTGATCGAAGCCGCGCGCAGCAACACTGCGCACGACACCCTGCCCACGCGCCAGGCCTGGCACAGCAGCCTGGTGCGCACGGCGATGCGCCTCTTCGATGAGACCTTCGTCGGCACCGGCGCCATCGAGCGGCAGAACCCGCGCCGCACCGCGCTGGCCCACAAGCAACTGATCCGCAACCTGCACGGCCCCAAGCTGCGCCAGGCGCTGGGCCTGCCGGTTGACGAAACCGCCGCCAAACCCACCCGCAAATCCCCGAAACGCGCCACCAAGGAGGCCGCATGACCGCTGTCAACTTCCGCCCGGACCAGGCCTGGGGCGACCTGCTGTTGCGCTGGTGGCAGGGCCTGGACGAGGACCGGGGTGGGCGCGCCGCGCTGCGCCGCGCGCCCGACATCACCGCTGTGGTGATGCTGCCCGCCTACCAGCGGCTGCACCGCCGCTTGACGGCCGCCGGCTGGCCCGGGCAGACCTGGCGTGACGACCGGTTGGCGGCAGCCGCCGGGCTGCTGGCGCATGTCAAACAAGATAGCGGGCCTGCCCTGCCGGTGGCCATGAGCCAGCGTGATGGCGACAAGCCGCGTGTGAGCCCACTTCGTTTCACCCGGCTGCTCGAATCACCCGACATCGATGCGCTGTTTGCCGGCCTGCGGCGCACGCTGCCACTGCTGCAAGACCAGGCCGACGTGCTGGCCCTGGCCACCGATGTGGTCAATTGGGGCGACACCGTCAAGAAGCGCTGGGCCTATGGCTACGACTGGCCCGACAAGAAGGCTGGCGCCTGAGCAGCGCATCCGCGCCGCACCACCACCGAAGCACGCAAACCGAGCAACGCCACAAGGCAACCAGGGAGAACCCACCATGTCCCGTTTCATCCAGCTGCATGTGCTCACCGCCTACCCGCCGTCCAACCTCAACCGCGACGACACCGGCCGGCCCAAGACGGCCCTGGTGGGCGATGCGCTGCGGCTGCGCATCTCGTCGCAGAGCCTGAAGCGGGCCTGGCGCACGTCTGATGTGTTTGAGGCCAGCGTCGGTCAACACCTGGGCAAGCGCACCAAGATGGCTGGCGCACAGGTGTTCAAGACCCTGACCGCTGCCGGCATCGCCGACAAGCCGGCGCGAGAGTGGACACGCGCCATTGCCAGCCAGTTTGGCAAGCTGAAGGCCGACAAGAAGAGCGAGACCAACGACGACCTGCACATCGAGCAATTGGCCCACATCAGCCCGCAGGAGCTGGCCAGCATCGACGCCTTGGCCCAGGCCTGTGCTGCCCGCAGCACCGCACCCACGGCCGACGAGTTGAAGCTGTTGTGCAAACCCCGCGCCGCAGTAGACATCGCGATGTTCGGCCGCATGCTGGCCGACACTCCGGCGTTCAACATGGAAGCCGCCGTGCAAGTGGCCCACGCCATCACCGTGCACAAGTCTGCCGTCGAAGACGACTTCTTCAGCGCGGTGGACGACCTGAACCAGGGCCTGGAAGACAAGGGCGCCGGCCACATCGGCGAACGGGGTTACGGCGCCGGCCTGTTCTACCTTTACATCTGCATCAACCGCGAGTTGCTGCAAGAGAACCTGGGCGGCGACGCGGCGCTCACGGCCCAAGCGCTGGGGGCGTTGGTGCATGCCACCACCCAGGTGTCGCCCACCGGCATGCAGAACAGCTTTGCATCGCGCGCCCATGCCAGCTATTTGCTGGCCGAGAAAGGTGCGCAGCAGCCGCGCTCACTGGTGCAGGCTTTCCTGAAACCCATCAAGCCCCATGGCGAACAGGACATGCTGGCGCTGGCCGTGGCCGCGCTGACGCAGCGCTGCGACAACTTCGACAAGGTCTATGGCGCTTGCGCCGACAGCCGCTGCAGCTTCGATGTGGAGCGCGGCGAAGGCTCGCTGGCCGAAGTGGTGGCCTTCGTCCAGGAGTAGGCCATGGCCTTCCTGGTTTTCCAGTTGCAAGCCGCTCTGGCGTCTTGGGGCGATGTGGCGGTGGGCGAGTTTCGCGGCGGCCGCGACCAGCCGGGCGCTTCTGCCTTGATCGGCCTGCTGGGTGCGGCGCTGGGCGTGCGCCGCGACGATGAGGCCGCGCATGCCGCGCTGCGTGACGGCTACCGGTTTGCGGTGGGCGTGGTCTCACCCGGCCAGTTGCTGCGCGACTACCACACCGCCCAGGTACCGGGCCGCACTTCACTCAAGGGCCGGCCGCACCACACCCGGCGCGACGAGCTGGCCCTGCCCAAGCACGAACTCAACACCATCCTGTCCACCCGCGACTACCGCCAGAACGCCGCCTGGGCCGTGGCGGTGCAAGCCTTGCCAAGCGCGCCGCACAGCCTGCAAGCACTGGCCAGCGCCCTGCGAGAACCACGCTTCGTGCTGTACCTGGGCCGCAGGTGCTGCCCACCGGCCGCACCGCTGGCGCCGCAGTTGTCGGCAGCCGATTCAGCCCATGCCGCGATCAGCGCGTACCTGGCTGCGGCCGATCCGCCCGCCACGCTGCGCAGCCTGGCCTGGGGCGACGGCATGCCCGCCGGCGTGCCTGCTCATTTCAGTGCGCCGCGCAAAGACCGCTTGATCCGCCGCCAGGGCTGGCAGTTTGGCGACCGCACCGAACACCTGGCCCTGCTGGCCAAGGACGACTGAACATGCACTTCAGCCTGATCACCCCCACACCCGGCCATGAGCGCGATGCCGCGCATGAGTGGACAGGCGGGGCGTACATGGAACACCAATGGCTTTGGCGCTTTCTGCCGGCACCACCGGGCACGGCGCGCAGCTTTGTGTTCCGCCGCCGTGATGTGGATGGACTGCCACGGTTCTATGTCGTCTCTGACCGCGAACCGTTGTCGCCGTCTGCCCACTGGCAAGTGCAAAGCAAGCCATACGCGCCCAGCTTGGCCGCTGGCGATTGGATGGCCTTTGACTTGCGCGCCAATCCAGTGGTCACCACCCGCAATGCCGCCGGCAAGCCGGCGCGCCATGACGTTGTGATGCAGGAGAAGACAAGGTTGCTGAAAGGCCGGCAGTTGCAATGCTGGGCCGACTGGCCAGCGCCGGACCGGCCAGCCCTGCCCGACCTGGTGCGCCAAACCTGCGGCCAGTGGTTGCAGGCGCGCTGCGAGCGCTTGGGCGTCAAGGTCGATGCGGCATCGGTCAGCGTGGAGGGCTACGCGCAGCACCGAGGCAAGCAGGGTGAACTGCGCTTCTCGAGTGTTGACATCAGCGGCAACCTGCAAGTGGTGGATGCGGCTGCCCTGCGCCAGGCGCTGTATGCCGGCGTTGGCCATGCAAAGGCGTTTGGCTGCGGCCTTCTTCTCCTGCGCCCCATCCGCTAAGCTTGACCAGCCACCCCGCACTCCGGAGCCCCAATGCACACCCTCACCACCGACGACCTGCAACGCGAACCCCAGCGCTTGCTCGACGATGCGCAGCGTGGGCTGTCCAGCATCGTCACGCGGGATGGCCTGCCCGTGATGCTGGCCGTCCCGCTGGGGCCGGGCGAAGCTTCGCGTGGCGTGCGGCTGGACATCGCAGCCAGCCTGTATGACCGTGAACAGATCAGCCTGGGGCTGGCAGCACGCATCGCCGGCCTGTGCTACAGCGACATGATCGACGAGCTGGGCCGGCGCGGCATCGCCACCATCCGGCTGCAACCCGGTGAGCTGGAGCAAGAGCTTGCCGCCTTCGCGCGTTGATGTCGTCGTCAGCGACGCCGGGCCGCTGATCTCGCTGGGCCGGCTGGATTTGCTGCAACTGCTGCCGGCGTTGTTTGCACATGTGCAGGTGCCGCATGAAGTGTTGGCCGAGTGCCTGGCCCGACCCGAGCAGGCCGACACCCAGCGTGTGCTGGCCGCGCTGGATGCCGGGTGGCTGCATGTTTGTGCTGCGGTGCCATTGGCTGAACCGCCCGAGTTGGGCTTGGGCGAGCGCGCTGCCATCGGCCGAGCGCTGGAGATTGGCGCAGGCCTGTTGGCTGACGACTTGGGTGCCCGCACCGTCGCCAAGGCCCATGGCCTGGCCGTGATCGGCACGTCGGGCGTGCTGGTCATTGCCAAGAAGTCTGGGCACATCGAGCGCATTGCTCCACTGATCGAGCGCCTGCGCGCCAGTGGCCAGCGCCTGAGCCACACCGCTGTGGCAGACGCACTGGCGATGGCGGGCGAACTGTCACCGTGAGCGGCCTGCTGCTGCCACCGCTCAGGCCGATCCCCATCAAGGAGCGGATATCAGTGGTGTTTGTCGAGCGCGGCGAGATCGACGTGCTCGACGGCGCCTTTGTGGTGGTGGACGCCACCGGCATCCGCACCCACATCCCGGTGGGCGGCGTGGCCTGCATCATGCTGGAGCCCGGCACCCGGCTGTCGCACCGCGCTGCCGCGCTGGCCGCGCGCGTCGGCACGCTGCTGGTTTGGGTGGGTGAGGCGGGTGTGCGGCTCTATTCAGCCGGCCAACCTGGTGGCGCCCGCAGTGACAGGCTGCTGTACCAGGCGCGCCTTGCGCTGGACGAAAACCTGCGCCTGAAGGTGGTGCGCAAGATGTACGCCATCCGCTTTGGTGAAGAGCCACCGGCCCGGCGCAGCGTGGAGCAACTGCGCGGCATTGAAGGCGCGCGTGTGCGGCAAACCTACCAACTGCTGGCCAGGCAATTCGGGGTCACTTGGAAGGGGCGCGACTACGACGCCGAGAGCTGGGATTCGGCCGATCTGCCCAACCGCTGCCTGTCGGCCGCCACATCCTGCCTGTATGGGGTGACCGAAGCGGCAGTGCTGGCTGCGGGTTATGCGCCAGCGGTGGGCTTCATCCACACTGGCAAGCCGCTGTCCTTCGTGTACGACGTGGCCGACGTCTACAAGTTCGAGACGGTGGTGCCGGTGGCCTTCAAGGTGGCAGCATCCAACCCACCGGGCAACCCTGAGCGTGCGGTGCGCCTGGGCTGCCGCGATGTCTTTCGACAGACCCGCTTGCTCGACCGCATCATTCCCGACATCGAAGCCATGCTGGCCGCCGGCGAGATTGCACCGCCTGATGCGCCTGCCGATGCAGTGGGGCCTGCGCTGCCCAACCCAGAGAACATCGGCGATGCTGGTCATCGTGCTTGAAAACGCACCGCCCAGGCTGCGTGGCCGGCTGGCCGTGTGGCTGCTGGAGGTGCGTGCGGGCGTGTACGTGGGCAACTACAGCCGCAAGGTGCGCGAGCACATCTGGGCCCAGGTGGAAGACAGCCTGGACGATGGCAATGCGGTGATGATGTGGCGCAGCAAGGCAGAGGCCGGTTTCGATTTCAAGACCTTGGGCCAAAACCGGCGCATGCCTGCTGACTTCGATGGCGTGCAGTTGGTTTGCTTTCACCCTGAAAGTGGCGCGGCACCGGCTCTTTAACAACCTGCTGTGATTGCACCGCGAGCCGGTAGACTTTGATGGCTTGCTTTTTTCTTTACAGATCAACGGGTTGAAGGAAGTGTGTTCCCCACGAGCGTGGGGATGAACCGCACTGGCGCGACCACGGCGAAGCGCCGACGCGGTGTTCCCCACGAGCGTGGGGATGAACCGCGAAACGAATGAATCTGGCATGGCTAGCGTTGGTGTTCCCCACGAGCGTGGGGATGAACCGCACTGCTGATTCATTGATGTCACCCATCAACCGTGTTCCCCACGAGCGTGGGGATGAACCGACCCCGCAGAAACACCCGAATCGGTGCGCGCAGTG
>JANNMP010000252.1:0-8099 GCA_031398015.1 Burkholderiaceae bacterium | reverse complement strand
ACGCACCACCGGTGGCGCCAGCAGCGGCGCGCCGGTGAGCTGGCAGACCTCGCGCGCCACTGGCAGCAGGGCCTCGTGGCCAGACCACAGGCTGTCGGCTGGCAGCAGCTCAGCATCGGCCGGGCTGCTGCCGCCGGCGTCCAGGCGCGCCGGATCGGCAATGCGTCCGCCCGAGCCGTTCAGCCACACCAGCGCATCCAGACCCAGCGACAGAAAAAACGGCTTGAACTGGCCATGGCCGTTCCAGCCCTCCAGCTGCGCCCCATGCGCCTGGCGCAGGCGCGCGGCCAACCGTGAGGCCGCCACCGGTTGCGGCGACTGCGCCACAGCGGTGGCCACCGCACGCGCGATGTCGGCCAGTTGGGTGGCAGTGAGCGGGCCCGGCGCGCTGGCAGGCGCCGCGTGCAGCACCTGCTGCGCCAACCCCGACGGCGCCCGGGCCGGCAGCGCGCTGTGCGTGTCCTGCGGCGGCTCGGGCGGTGCGGTGCGTGGGGCCGGCAGGTCTGGCGCATCCGCTGTGTCGGCCGCCAGCCCCAGCGCCTGCTCGATGAACTGGCGCTCGTCGATCAGCAGGTCGGCGCTGGCCTGGTAGGCGGCCGACGGGAAGCCGATGGCCAGCACCGTGGTGCGGCGGTCCCAGCGCCGCAGCTTGCGCAGCACCGGGGTGAAATCGGCGTCGGCCGACAGCACGATGAACTCGTCGTAGCGGGTCTCGTGCTGCAGCAGCTCGACGATGTCGAGCACCATGTGGATGTCGGTGCTGGTCTTGCCCTGGCTGGTGACGGGCGGGCAGTCGACGATCTCGAAACCGGCACGCAGGAATGCATGGCGGTACTGCTGGTACCAGTTGGGGTTCAAGTAGCAGCGCCGCACCAGCAGGCGCCGCCGGGCGGTGGGGTCATGGCCGTCGGGCACGCCCAGCGCGTCGGTCAGCCAGCGCATCCATTCAATCGGCTGGCGCGCAAAACGCTCGGCCGCTGCCGGCTGCAGCGCCCGCAACTGGGTGTAGACATTGTCGAAATCGACGAACAGGGCGCTCTTCATGGGGCTGGGGTCTCGGCTGGGCTGTGGCTGGGGACGGGGATGGCGATGGGGATGGGCAGCGCGGTGGCCATGCGGGTCTGGCGGTATTCACCAGGCGCCACCCCGGTCCACTGCTTGAAGGCACGCGCAAAGGTGCTGGCCTCCGAGAAGCCCAGCTGCTGGGCAATGTCGATCAATGCCAGCTCGGGCCGCGCCAGGCAGGCGATTGCCCTGTCGCGGCGCAGCGCATCTTTCAGTGCCTGGAAGCCATGGCCCTCGTCACGCAGGCGGCGGCGCAGGGTCTGCGGCGTCATCGCCAGTGCCGCGCTCACCGCGTCGATCGACGGCGCTGGCGCACCCTGCTGGCGCTGCAGCAGGCGGCGGATGCGCTCTGACACGCTGCTGGCGTCGCGGTACTTGATCAGCAGGTTGGCCGGTGCGCCGGCCAGGAAGCCACGCAGGCTCTGCGGGTCTTGCACCACCGGCAAATCCAGCCAGCTGGCGTCGAACTGCAGGCCCACATGGGCCTGGTGATGGCGGATCGGCGCCTGGTACACCCGCGAGCTGTCACTGCGTGGGCTGGGCTCGGTGTAGTCCACCCCCAGCAGCGGCACCCGGCGCGCCACCAGCCAGCAGGCCAGGCCGAACGCAAACAGCATGAAGGCCTTCTGGGCATAGTCGAGCCGGGGGTTCAGCGGGGTGTCGGGCGGGCTGCGGCGCACCAATTGCACCCGCGCCACACCGCCCTGCACCAGCAGCCGGGGCACAAAGTCAGCTAGCAGGCCATGGCAATGGCGAAAGCCCAGGCGCAGCGCCTGGTGCAGGCTGCGGCAGTGCAGCAGTTGCGCGGCGCAGGCGCCGAAGCTGCCCACCGGCAGCGGCTGGCTGCACAGGCCCCACAGCTCGTCGCGCAACTGGCGGCGCAGCACCCGGATCAACAACGCGTATTGCGCCTGCGACACCCGCGCCAGCGGCGCGCCCAGCAGCGCCGGTGGAATGCCGGCGCGCTGCAGCAGCGCAGCGGTGGCCAGGCCCTGGTGCTGCGCGCCCTGCAGGATCAGCCGCACTTGCTGGATGGCAACGGTGTGCTGGGTCACGGCTGGGTGCGGATTGGCATGCCCGGCATCCTACGTTTGCAGCAACAACTGGCCAGGCCGCCGCCTGGCACGGCTGAACCGCCTGGCCTTCTTCGGCGATTGGCCGCCGGCCCGAGCGTGTACAACAAGGCCATGCCCTTGCCTGGATGTTGTTTGCCACCGCACCGCTGGCTGGCCCTGCTGGGCCTGGTGCTGGCGCAGTTGGCGGTGCCCAGCGCCTGCAGCGCCGAGCTGGCGCCGCCCGGCCTGCCACGTGCCAGCCTGGTGGCGGCTGACCTGGGGCTGCTGGTGGCAGAAGGCGACGCGCTGAGCGAGGCCGTGGCCCTGGCCTACCAGCGTGCGCGTGGCATCCCGCCGGCCAACATCGTGCGCCTGGCGGTGCCGGCAGGCAGCGACAGCATCAGCGACAGCGATTTCGCCGCCTTGAAGGCGCAGATCGACGCACGCTTGCCGGCCACGGTGCAGGCCACGCTGGTCACCTGGCTGCAGCCGTCGCGGGTGGTGGGCATCACACCGGGCAGCACCACCGCCTGCGTGGTGGGCCTGACCAGTGCGCTGGCCTTCGGTTACAGCCCGGCACTGTGCGGCGGCTGCCGGCGCACCCAGGCATCGGCCTACTACGACACCGACACCACCCGGCCCTACACCGATCTGCGCATCCGCCCGGCCATGCTGCTGGGTGCGGCCACGCCGGAGGCGGCGCAAGCCCTGATCGACCGCGGCCTGGCCGCCGAAGGCACAGCCCCCAGCGGCAGCGCCTGGCTGCTGCGCACGGCCGATGCCGCACGCAGCGTGCGCTGGCCCGACTTGGCCGCCTTGCCCGGCGCCTGGGCCGGCAGCAGCGGCCTGGCGCTGCGCTATGTGGACGCCAGCAACCCTGCCGACCCACAAGAGCTGGTGGGCCAGCGTGATGTGCTGTTTCACTTCACCGGCATGGCCCAGCCCGGCCAGATCGACAGCAACCAGTTTTTGCCAGGCGCGGTGGCCGACCACCTCACCTCGTTCGGCGGCCGCTTGCCCGGCGTCAACGGCCAGATGCTGGCCACCGCCTGGCTGGCTGCTGGTGCCAGCGCCAGCTACGGCACGGTCGAAGAACCCTGCAACCACCCTGAGAAGTTTCCCAAGGCGTCGGTGCTGATCGACCACTACCTGCGCGGCGCCACGGTGATCGAGGCTTACTGGAAGTCGGTGGCCCAGCCTGGCCAGGGCTTGTTTGTTGGCGACCCGCTGGCCCGGCCCTGGGCCCACAGCGCCAGCGCCCGCATCGACGGCGGCGCGCTGGTCTTGACCACCCGCGCATTGCGGCGCGGTGCCAGCTACCGGGTGGACTGGCTGGCCGCCGGCAGCAGCCAATGGCGCAGCCTGGGCAGCCTGGTGGCCGGCGCGCCCGGCCTTGTCAGCTGGCGCCTGCCCTTGCCGGCCGACAGCGCAGGCGGCCGGCTGCGCCTGGCCGGGCCGTGCCCGCTGCAGACCAGCCAAACCTGTGTGCTGGGCGGCGGCTGAGCAGGCTGGATCGGTGCGCTTTCACACGCCAGCCGCTGCCGTGCCAGCCGGCTGCGCATCCAGATGCTCAAGCCCTGCGTGGCCAGGCCGACATGCTGGGCAGCCCACCGCCAGATCGGTCGATCCATGATGCTGTTGTCGCCTGCCAGCCCGGCTTGCCCAAGATGAACCAGTGGCCCCTGCCATGGCCGCTGCGCGCCTGCCCATGCTGAGCCAGGACAGCCACGGCCGCCAGTTGTTGATCGTCGATGACGATCCGGTGCTGCGCCAGCTGACGGCGCACACGCTGCGCCAGGCCGGCTTTGCCGTGCGTGAAGCCGATGACGGCGCCCAGGCCATCGCTGCCTTCGCCCAACAACCGGCGGACCTGGTGCTGCTGGACCTGGTGATGCCCGGCCTGGACGGCTACACCGTGTGCCAGCGCCTGCGCTTGCTGCCCCAGGGCGAGGCGGTGCCCATCCTGGTGTTGACCGGCTGCAACGACAGTGCGTCGATCGACCTGGCTTACCAGGCCGGCGCCACTGACTTTGTTGCCAAACCGGTGCACTGGACACTGCTGGCCCACCGCGTGCACCACCTGCTGCGCGCCAGCGCGGCAGCAGCGGCGGCACAGCGCAGCCACGAGCGGCTGGAGCGTGCCCAGCAGATTGCCCACATGGGCCATTGGGAGCTGGCGCTGCCGTCGCAGCGCTTCCTGTGTTCGGCAGCCCTGGCCCAGGTGTTCGGCATCGCGCCCGCGCTGGCGGCCGAGGCTGGCGTGGCGGCACTGGCGCGCTGCATCCGCAAGCACGACCGCGCCCGCATGGCGGCGGCGCGCACCGCTGCCACCCAGGGCCAGGCCTACCAGCTGAGCTATGAAATCCAGCGTGGCGACGGCGCGCTGCGCACGCTGTTTGAGCAGGTGGCGGTGATCCGCGACGCCAGCGGTGCGCTGCTGCGCCTGGAAGGCATCACCCAGGACATCACCGACCGCATCGAGGCCGAGCGCCGCATCACCCAGCTGGCGCATTACGACAGCCTGACCGGGCTGCCCAACGGCCGCTTCTTCCGCGACCTGTGCACGCCGGCGCTGGAGCGCTCAGCCCGGCTGGGCAGCACCTGCGCGCTGCTGCAAGTGGACATCGACCGCTTCAAGGCCGTGAACGATGCCCTGGGCCGCGCCGAAGGCGACGCCGTGCTGCGCCAGGTGTCGGAGCGGCTCACCGCATCAACCCGCGCCACCGACCTGGTGGCCAGCAGCCGCGCGCCGCAAGAATCAGTGGTGGCGCGGGTGGGCGCCAATGCCTTCACCCTGCTGCTGGTGGACGTGGACCAGGCCCACGCCGCCGGCAGTGTGGCCGAGCGCCTGCTGCGCGCCCTGTCAACACCCATGCAGCTGGACGGCCGCGAACTGGTGCTGACCGCCAGCGTGGGCATTGCAATGTTCCCGCGGGACGCCAATGACGCCGACGGCCTGGCCCGCTGCGCCGAGCAGGCGCTGTACACCGCCAAGGCAGCCGGGCGTGGCCAGCATCGCTTTTTTGACGAGGCCATGAACCGGGCCGACAGCGCCCGCCTGGCGCGCGAAGGCGACCTGCGCCACGCCATCCACAACAACCAGCTCTGCCTGCACTACCAGCCCAAGATCGACGCTGCCGACGGCCGCATCGTGGGCGCCGAGGCCCTGGTGCGTTGGCTGCATCCGCAGCGTGGCCTGGTGCCGCCGCTGGCATTCATCCCGCTGGCCGAAGAGTCGGGCCTGATCATGCCGCTGACCGACTGGGTGCTCGAAGCCGCTTGCGTTCAATTGCGCCAGCGCTGCGACGCCGGCCTGCCCTGGCTGCCGGTGTCGGTGAACCTGGCCGCGCCCAGCTTTGCCGACGCCAGCCTGCCCAAGCGGCTGCTGGCGCTGCTGGCGCGCCACCAGCTGACGCCCGCCAGCCTGGTGCTGGAAGTCACCGAATCGCTGCTGATGAGCGACGTCGACCGGGCGGTGCAGCGCCTGGCCGCGCTGCGCGACCAAGGCTTTGCGATCTCGCTCGACGACTTCGGCACCGGCTGGTCGTCACTGAGCTACTTGAACCGCTTCCCGGTGGATGAGCTGAAGATCGACCGCAGCTTCATCACCGACGTGGCCCGCGGTGGCCGCCATGGCGCGATTGCCGCGTCGATCATTGCGCTGGGGCGTGAGTTCGGCCTGCGGGTGGTGGCCGAAGGTGTGGAGACAGCGGCGCAGGCCGACTTTCTGCTGCGCCAGGGCTGCCGCCAGCAGCAGGGGTTTCTACACGCCCGGCCGATGTCTGCCGACGACTTTGCGTGCCGGCTGGCCGGCGGCGTGGCCGCTGCTCAGGCCGCGCCTGGGCTGGTGGCCACCGCCGCAGCGCGGTAGCGGCGCACACCGTCGGCGCCGAGGTCGGCCACCGCCTCGCCACGCGCCAGCAGGTGGTTGATGTGGGCCAGGCTCTCACCGGTGGCCATGCCCAGCAGCTCGCCTTTGCCGTCGATGGGCCGGGCAAACAGCGCGCCGAACACGTCGATGGCGCGCTTGGGCGCATCGGCCAGGCTGCGGCGCAGGCGTGTCAGCCCGCGCTGGTGGCCACCGGCCAGGCGGTCAAGCCGGGCATGCAGGCCGGTGAACGGCTCGCCATGGGCGGGCAGCACCAGCAGGTGGTTGCCCAGCGTGGCACGCAAGTGCGCCAGCGAGGCCAGCCAGTCACCCAGCGGGTCGGCGTCGGGCTCGGTCGGGAAGACGCTCACATTCGACGATATTCTGGGCAGCACTTGGTCGCCCGAGATCAGCACGCCCAGCGCGTCGCTCACCAGGCAGGCATGCTCGGGTGAATGGCCGCGGCCGACCAACACCTGCCAGGTGTTGGCGCCGATGGTGATCTGTTCGCCATCGGTGATGCGGCGAAAGCTGTCGGGCAGCGCATGCAGGTATTTGCCGAAGCCACCAAACCGGGCGCGGTACACATCCAGCGCTTCTTCGGGCCAGCCGGCCTGTTGGTAGAAGCGGATGGCGTCGTCGGGCGCCTCGCGGCCGGTGTCTGCTGTCAGGGTGCGGCAGGTCAGGTATTCAAGCCGCGTCATCCAAAGCCGGCACTGGGCTTTGCGCGTCAACCAGCCGGCCATGCCGACATGGTCAGGGTGCATGTGGGTGCAAAAGATGCGGGTGATGCGCTTGCCGTGCGCGGTGGCGGCCAGCGGGCCGTCGTCTGCGATCAATTGGCGCCAGGCTGCCAGCACCTCGGGCGTCTTGGTGCCGGTGTCGACCACTGCCCAGCCTGGGCCCTGGTCATCTTGGTCGGCAATCGCCCACAGGTTGATGTGGTTCAGTGAAAACGGCAGCGGCATGCGCAGCCACAGCACACCGGGGGCGACTTCCTTGACCGCGCCGGGCGCTGGGGGCTCACCGCAGGGGTAGACCAGCGCAGCGGCGGGTGCGCTGGCTTCGGCGTCGGGCAGCACGGTGTCGGGGCGGCCGTCGGAGGTGGGGGTGTCTGGCATGGAATTGATTGTGCCGCCGGGCACCGCACGGGCCTGTCGCCAAGGCTCAGGTGGATGACTGCGGCGCAGCGGGCCGCGAATCGAGTTCATGGCCGCGCTTGTGTTTCTGGGTCCGCATCCAAAGGCCCAACCAGCCCGGATGCAACAAGGCCGTTTGTGGATGTGCAGTCTGCTTCCTGTCCCGCCGCACCTTCACTCCAGCACCTTCGCGCGAACGAGAAAACTCAATTCCTCAACCCAATACCAAACAGCCGCTAACAAGGGGGAAACCAATACAACGCAGCGTTGACTCGGGGGGAAGTCCTTGTAAAATGGTTAGGCCGCACTTGTCTACTGCACCTTGACCACGCGGTCTTCAAGAAAGGACAGCGAGCGGCGATAGAGGGCAAAATCGGCCTGATCTGCGGGCTTCGCGTGCGCGTCAAATCTATCGTTGATGATCTCGGAGTGACGTAAGAATTGCTCTTTGTCACCAAAGAGCCTCGAGAACAGATTCCACTCCTTGCCCATCAACTTGAATAGATCAGTCCACAGAAAGCGTCCAACTACATCCTCCGCAGATAAGTGTTTGAGAGCTGCTCTTTGATTCTCTGGGAGAATGGAGAGTGCGCGATCCTTAACATCGGATGCCTTCCCAGATCTCAATGCGTCAAAACGTATGAAGTTGAGTGCAATTTCTCTCAAACGACGCTCAAGCAAGTTCCTTCGCTTTCCCAAGGCGGCGAGTTCTTCGGCCCACTCACTCAACTCACTCTGCTGCCTCAGGTTTGACGCCTGTTTCTCGTCGAGTGAAACTTCCAAGTGAGTAGCCTCAGAGGAAAACGCGGCAAAGCCCCTCGTAAGCATCGCGCCGGAGAGCACATCCTTGGCAGATAGCACTCCATACCGCTTTAGGATGCGACGCAATGGTTCAGCGGCGTCACTTGGTATGCCGGCGGCGCAACTGCGGGTTGCTACAAGAAGGTTGGGGTGAACGCGGAAAAGGTGCCG
>JANNMP010000243.1:0-1769 GCA_031398015.1 Burkholderiaceae bacterium | reverse complement strand
GGTCTTGCCGGTGCCCGGCGCGCCGATGATCAGGTACCACGGCAGTTCATAGAGGTAACGCCCCGACAGCCGCTGCTGCAGCCGCTGCCACAGCCCGCGCGCACCACGCGCCGATGCGGCAAAGCGCGCACTGCGCAAGATCGCCAGCGCGGCCTCGAAGCGCTGGCGCACGGTGGCCAGGTCGGCACTCTCGCTGGCCGCCGCAGGCCCGCTGGGGGCGGCCAGCAATTGCGCCACAACCTGTGCATTGCCATGCCTGGCGCGCCAGGCGCGCCAGGCCAGCGTGGCCGCCAGCAGGCCGACGATGCTGCCGCAGCCGATCCAGCGCGACGCCTCGCTGTCCAGCGGCCGCCATTCGCCCAGCGCGAGCAGCGGGCCGAAGAACCACACCAGCAGCAGCAGCCCACCGACCAGCACCACCAGCAGCAACCAGCGGTTGAACACCAGGCCGAGCAATCGCTTGAACATGGCTGTCGGTCAACGCGAGGCCGCGCCGGATGCAGCTTGCGCTGTGGCTGTGGGCGCGGCCTGGCGCAGCGGCACGTCCGGGCGGGCCTGCGGGCGGGCAGTGAGCAGGGTGATCTCGACGCGCCGGTTCAGCGCGCGGCCGGCCTCGCTGTCGTTGGGCTTGACCGCCTCGCCGTCGGCGCGGCCCTCGGCGCGCACGCGTGTGGCCGGCACGCCGGCCGCCACGACCAGGTCACGCACATGGCGGGCCCGCTCTTCGGACAAGTGCCAGTTCGACGGAAAACGCGCCGTGCGCATCGGCGTGTTGTCGGTGTGCCCGGTGACCAGCACCTCGCCGCCCACACGCACCAGCGCGTCGGCGATGCGGCGCATCAGGTCTTCACGCTCGGGCAGCAGCGTGGCGCTGCCACGCGCGAACAGGCCGTCGCCACGCAGCGTGACCACACTGCGGTCGACCTCGTCACGCACCACCACCATGCCCGCGCGCACGTCGGGTGCCAGAAACAACGCCAGGCGCGGTTGCGGCGCCGCCTGGGCCACTGCGGCCAGCGGCGTGGGCAGACGCAGGCGCTGAATTTGCGCGTAGACCGGATCGGCACGCTCGGCCAGGGACAGGGTGAACGCGGTGTAGATGCCCGCCAGCAGCAGCAGGCTCAGGGCCGCTGTGGCGGCCAGCGGCAACCAGGACAAGGCGCGCCGCTGCGGCGCCGGCTGGCCGGCCCAATGCTGGGCCAGCGCCGCTGGATAGGCGCCACGCTGCTGGCCGATGATCTGGCCCAGCCGCGCGCGCACCGCTTCCAGTTGGGCGCGGCCGTTGTCGATCACCCGGTAGCGGCCCTCGAAGCCCAGCGCCAGCGCGGCATAGATCAGCTCGAGCAAGTCGAGGTTGGCGCCGGGCTTCTCGGCCAGGCGTGCCATCAGCTGGAACACCTTGTCGCCGCCAAAGGCCTCGTTGTGGAACTCGGCCAGCAGGCTGTGGCGGCCCCAGATGCCGGCGCTGCCCCAGGGCGTGCCGGCAGCAGCCTCGTCGAGCATGGTGCACAGCACGTAGCGCGCTGCCATCACCCGCTCGGGCGCCATGCCCTGCGATTGCGCTGCCACGACAAAGTCACGCACACCCTGGGCCAGGGTGGCACGCAAGGCCGACGGGTCGCCGACCTGGCGTGTCTGGCGCAACTGCGGCACCAGCATCAGCAGGCGGTTGGCCAGCGCCAGCAAGGGGTTCAGGCCATGGTCGGGTGGCGCGCCGTCATCGGCGTCGAGCGTGGTGTCGGCGCTGTCGCTGGCCGGGCGTGGTGCGG
>JANNMP010000216.1:0-3123 GCA_031398015.1 Burkholderiaceae bacterium | reverse complement strand
GTGATGCCGCAGGTGCCGACCATGGCCGAGGCCGGTTTTGCCGACCTGAACCTGTCGGCCTGGATGGCGCTGCTGGCCCCAGCGGGCACGCCACGCGCCATCATCGACTTGCTCAACCGCGCCGTGGCCACCGCGTTCGATGCCGAGTTGCGCGCCAAGCTGGCCGAGAGCGGCATCGAGGTGGCCACCAGCACGCCGGAAGAACTGCAGCAGCTGATCGCACGCGACATCAAGCTGCATGCCGACCTGGCCAAGCAGGCAGGCCTGGTGCCGCAGTAGCAGGCGCAAACGCGCGCCTGGGGTGGTCTGCAGCCTCATGACGGCTGCGGCCGGGTGTTTTCAGGCGACGGCCTTGTGCTCTATGCGCCAAGGCCATGCGCCGCACGCTGCTGGGTCCAGGATCACGGTCTCCACCACGGTGCCGTCGGCGGCACAGCCGACATGGGTGTTCCAGTCTTGCGACACCCCCTGCACAACGGGCTTGTCGCTGAGCCGCACAACCAAGGTGTCGTCGTCCTTGGAATACGTGGCTGCACCGCGATGCGCAGCCGGTCACTGACCACCAGCAACGGCGGGTTGGCCAGCGGCAGCGCGTACATCATCAACTGCTTGAGCGCACCCTCCAGGCTCTTGCCGGGCGCCTTGTACTCCCAGGCAAAGTGGCCCTGCAGCCAGACGTCGGCAAAGCCGTTGGTGTGGGTGTTGCCGCTGCCGGTCTTCTTGACGCCCTTCTCGAAGGTGTACCGCTCGGCGTCGACGGGCTCGGGCACGCCCAGCACGCGGCACAGGTCGATGAAGTGCGCCTGCGCGCCGGCGCGTTCGTTCAAGTCGAACGACGGCCCGCCGGGGCCCCAGCGGGCGATGAAGTCGCGCGCGCCGAGGGTGGCTGCCGGGTTGGCAGCGGTGGCTGGCATCAGGCGAGCCAGGGATTGATCACCGCAGCGCCGGCGGCGTCGAAGGCGCCGGTGTCTCGCGTGGCCACAGTCAATGCGTTGGCAACGGCAGTGGCAGCGATGTAGCCATCCGCGCTGGCGATGGCCCGCCCCGCCGCGCGCGCCCTTGCCAACAGTTCGGCATAGGCCCGCGTGCAGCCCAGATCAAACGCCAGCACACGGCCTGTAAACAGTGGCAGCACACGCGTCTCCAGACTGTCATGCAAGCCAGAGCGGCGCTTGCCTGCCGGCAACTGCGCCACGCCGGCGCGCAACTCGGCCACAGTGACGGCCGACAGGAAGAGTGTGTCCAGTGCCTGGGCATCGATCCAGGCAACGACACGGCTGTCCGGCGCCAGGCGCAGGGGCTCCGACACCACGTTGGTGTCCAACAGAATCACTCGAGGTTCACCGGCCGGGCAGGTGCCTTGCTGCGCACTTGTTCGAAGACGTCGAACTCTTGCTCGCTCAGCTTGGCACGCCTGCCCATGTCGGCCAACAGCGAGCCCAGCTTCACCCGACCTTGCGGGCTGACTGCCGACTCCAGGATCTCACGCACCTCGGCCTCCATGCTGTGGCCGCGCCGGGTGGCCCGCACGCGCAAAGCGCGGTGCACCTCGTCGGTGATGTTGCGGATGGTCAGCATGGCCACAGTCGTCTCCTTGTGAAGCCGTCAATGCATGCATCTTACTGACTTGCCTGCACAGGTCCACAGCCTTCAGTTCGCCCCCGACGACAGGTCCTTCACCAGCCGGTACAGGTACTCCAGAGAATCGAAGTACGACTTGACGAGCACACGCTCGTCCTTGCCGTGGGCGCGGTTGTCGTTGATGTCGCCCGCCAGCCCCGAGTGGCCGTAGGTGGGAATGCCGGCGTTGCGCAAGTAACTGCCGTCGGTGGCGCCGCCGCTCATGGTGGGCACGATCGGTGCGCCGGGCCAGAACTCGGCGCTGCGCTTTTCAATGGCGCGCATGATCTGCGGGTTCAGCGGCGACGCCGGGCTGAGCACCGCGCTGCCGATCTTCGTGACCGCGATCTGTTCGTCTGCCAGCACACGCTGCAGCGTCTTGTGCACCTCGTCCACTGGCTCGCCGGGCAGGATGCGGCAGTTCACGGTCGCCCTGGCAACCTGCGGCAGTGCGTTCGCCGCGTGGCCGCCGCTCAACATCGTGGCCACGCAGGTGGTGCGCAACTGGGCGTTGTAGCGCGGTGACGCCGACAGCCGCGCCAGCGCTGCTGCATCAGGCAACGCAGCGGTCACCGCACGCATGTCGCTGCCCAGCGCGGGCTCGACAACATCGGCCGAGCGCCGGAAGAACTCACGCGTGGTGTCGTTGAGCTGCACCGGAAAGTCGAAGCGGGCCAGCTTGGCCAGGCCATCGGCCAGGCGGTAGACGGCGTTGTCCTTGGACGGCAGCGCACTGTGCCCGCCCGGGTTCTTGACTTCGAGCTGGAAGCTCTGCGACACCTTCTCGCTGGTCTGCACGCTGTTGCTCACGGGCTTGCCGTTCAACAGCCCGACACCGCCGCCCTCGTTCAACGCGAACTCGGCGTCGATCAGCGCGCGGTGGTTGGCCAGCAGCCAGCGGATGCCCATTGCATTTGCGTCCAGGATTTCTTCGTCAGCCTCCAGCGCCACGATCAAGTCGCGGTCAGGCCGGAAGCCTTCCTGCTTCCAGCGGATCAGGTTGGCCACCAGCACCGAGGCCATGGCCTTGTTGTCAGCCACACCGCGGCCATAGTAGTAGCCGTCGGTCTCCTGGAACTTGAACGGCTCGGCGCTCCAGTCGGCTGCCGAGGCCGACACCACGTCGATGTGTGACAGCAGCAGGATCGGCCGGCGCTGGCCAGTGCCGCGCAGCCTGGCCACCAGGTTGCCCTTGCGCGGCGCGGGCGACAGCACACGCACGTCGGCGTCGTCGAAGCCTGCCACCTTCAGCCGGTCGGCCATTGCCTGCGCCGCTTCCAGCGTGTCGCCGGTGGCGGTGACGGTGTTGATTTCGACCAGCTGCTTGTAGATGTCGCGCGCCAGTTGCTGGTGCGCAGCCAGCGGCTGGGCCAGCACCGGTTGCGGTTGGGCGCCGAAAACCAGCGCTGCGGCGATGAGTGGTGCCAGAACCAGGCCGCGCCGCTTGGCTGCGCCGGCGCCGTTGTCGGTGGTGGTCATCGGCAGGTGCTCCGTGGTGGCGTG
>JANNMP010000128.1:0-2450 GCA_031398015.1 Burkholderiaceae bacterium | reverse complement strand
GTGTGGCAACGCCGGCCGGGGTTGAGGATGTGCTCGCCGTCGTCGATCAGCAGTTCACCAGGGATCATGGGCATGGCGGTGTCCGGCGGGTCAGGAGATGGGTTGGTGCACGGTCACCAGTTTGGTGCCGTCTGGGAAGGTGGCTTCCACCTGGATCTCGGGGACCATCTCGGCCACGCCGTCCATCACGTCGGCGCGGCCCAGCACGGTCTTGCCTTCGCTCATCAACGCCGCCACGGTCTTGCCGTCGCGGGCGCCTTCCATGATGGCGGCGCTGATCAGCGCCACCGCCTCGGGCACGTTGAGTTTCAAGCCCCGCGCGCGCCGCCGCTCGGCCAGCAGCGCGGCAGTGAAGATCAGCAGCTTGTCTTTCTCGCGCGGGGTCAGGTCCATGGGGTGGGTCTGGTCGTGGGCGTTGGGGGCGTCGGGCAGAGGCCTGGCCTGCGGCCGGGTTCAGCACATTCGGTGCCATGCTAACCAGTTGTTCTACTGGTCCCGGGCAACACCAGCCAGCCTAACGCCGCTGCTGCGCGAGCAGCCAGTCGAACAGGCCGGGCTCGGCGTAAGCGGGTGTCCAGGCGTCATGGCCCACGCCGGGGTAGACAGTCCAACGCGGCTGGCCGCCAGCCGCGCGCTGGGCGTCGATCAGCGCCTGGTGGCCGGCCAGCGGCACCACGTCGTCCACCGCGCCATGGAAGGCCCACACCGGCAGCTGGGCAATGCGCCGCACGCGTTGCACATCACCGTCGGCGCACACCGGTGCGATGGCGGCCAGGTCTTGCGGATAGGCCATGGCCCAGTCCCAGACGCCACGCCCGCCCATCGACAGGCCGGTGGCGCTGACCCGGCTGGCATCGATGCGCCAGGTCTGCTGCAACTGCTGCAGCAGCGCATGCAGCGCGGCTGGCTCCCATGTGCCGCCGGCCGGCGCCTGCGGCGAGACCACGATGAACGGCAGATCGGGCCGCTGTTCGATGAACTTCGGCGGCCCATGCGCCTTCACCGCCTGCAGGTCATGGCCACGCTCGCCCGAGCCGTGCAGGAACACCAGCAGCGGCCAGCGCCGCTGCGGCTCGGCGTGGTAGCCGGGTGGCAAGTACAGCCAGTGCGGCAGCATGGCCTGGCCGTTGGCCAGCACCACGGGCGCTTGCGCCACCTGGCGGCCGGCTTGGGCGGCTTGCATGTTGGCCGCCTGGGTGGGCAGCTGGAAACTGGTTTGCCCGGCCGGCACGCGGTGCAGCCGGCCTTGCCAAAACAACCACAGCCCGCCCGGCGGTGGGGCCAGGCCAGGGCGCAGCGCCAGGTGCAGCCGGTCGCCATCCAGCCGCAGGCTGTAGCCCAGCGGGCCGAACGCGGTGCGCAGGCCCTCCACGCCCACCGGCCCCTGGGCCAGCCAAGCCGGCAGCACACCGGCGGCCAGCACCAGGGCCTGGTCGCTGTCGCGCTCATAGGCCAGCAAGTCCAGCGCCGAGCGCATGTAGTCCGACGACACCCAGGCATGCGGCATGTCGCCGATGAAGCGCGGCTGGCGTGGCTGGCGGCCCACCACCTCGGCCCATTGCAGCCAACCTGCCGGGCGCTGGTCGGCATGGAAAAAGTCCAGCATGGCGTGGGCGCGCCCGCTGTGGCCCAGGCGCCGCAGCGCCGACACCGACCGCAGCTCATACGGTGTGTAGTCGTCCCAGGCCGTGCTGTGCAAGCGGCGCTGCGCTTCATCCCACCAGCGCTGCCAGGTGGCATCGAGCACCACGCGTGGCACCAGGTCTTCGGCACCGGCCGGGCTGAAGATCATCGTGCTCGATGTCGGGTCGAAGTCACCCAGCTCCACCGCGCCGGGCAGGTGGTCGATCTGGTGGCGGGCCATGGTGGTGGCCAGGCTTTGGCCCAGCTCGCGCCGGAACTCGGCATGCTGGCTGGCCAGCACATCGGCGCGCGCCGTGTGGCCCAGCGCGCGGGCCAGTTGCACCGCATCACGCCAGCCGGCCAGGGCCCAGAAGTTGTCCCAGTGGCTGTGCATCGGCTTGGCCGAATAACCTTCATGGCTGATCGATGCTGGCATCGTGCCCCAGAAGCCTTCGCGCCCAGGCTGGCGGTTGATCGGGTCGTTGGCAGCAATGCGCTCGCTCTGCCTCAGTTGCTCCATGTAGCGTGCGGCGGCGTCCACTTGCGGCCACAGGCGCTTGATCAGCGCGCGGTCTTGCGTGTGGCGCCACAGCTCGGCCACGCTGTAGATGAACTGGCCATGGCTGTCGTTCTCGGCCACTGGGTCAGCGCCGCGCGCGTCGACGCAACACGGCACCTTGCCGTTGGCGAACAGATGGCCGGCGTACCAGGTGGTGAAGTCGCGTGCGGCGTCCACCTCGCCCAGGCGCAGCAGGCCGGCCACCATCATCGCGCCGTCACGCACCCAGCTGCGGGCATAACTTCGCGTGCCGGGTTGCAGCGCCGGG
>JANNMP010000107.1:0-3120 GCA_031398015.1 Burkholderiaceae bacterium | reverse complement strand
CCATGCAAGCCGGCCGCACCCGCTCAGCCTGGCACGAAGCAGTTGCGCAGGCCGTCGTTCTGCACCCGCCCATGGCGGCCGAGAAAGTCTTGCGCCTGCATCTCGGCCCACAGCGCCACATCGGGCGCGGTGTTGGCAATGAAGCGTGTGCCGTCGTCCAGGCGGCCGATCACCACCGCGCCGTTCGGGCCCTTGGCGTCATGGGTGACGGTGTAGCTCTCCACTTGCGCGGCGCCATCGGCCAGCTCGGTGAGCGCCGGGCGCGGCATCGCGTCCAGCGCGGCCTGCAGCAGTGCCGGGTCGGCCGGGGCGAAAGGCCGGCTCGGCGCGTCGGTGCTGTAGATCCCCGCTGAATGCTTGGTCAGGTAGTTGCCGTTGGCCGTCACCAGGCCCTTCATGCCCGGCTTGGCGCGCACACGCTGCACCATCTCGGCAATGCTGTGGGTCACGTAGTTGTTGCCCGGGCCGCCAAAGTACGGCAGCCCGCCGGTGACGGTGAGGCCACGCGCATCGTCCTGCGCCAGGCCCAGCGCCTCACACGCCACCTCCACCGCACTGGCAAAACAGCTGTAGACATCGATCGCGCCGATGTCCGCCAGGCTGCAGCTGGCCATCTCGAAGGCCTGCGCAAACACCCGCTGCATCGCTGGTGATGAATGCAGGTCACGCCGCTCGGTCACATGCCAGTGGTCATGCGCGTCGGCGCAGCCGTGCAGGTACACCCAACGGTCTCGCGTGATGCCCAACGCGCGGGCATGGGCCGCGCTGGTGACGATGAAGGCCGCGCCCTGGTCGATGAAGGCATTGGCGCTCATCAGCCGCGTGTACGGGTGGGCGATGAACTTGTTGTCGGGCGCCGCTGTCACGATCTGCTGGGCGCTGTAACCAGCGCGCCGGTCGGCCAGCGGGTTGGCCGCGGCCACCGCTGCAAAACGCGCCAGCAGCACGCCGATCGCCGCCTGGTGGTCAGCCACGCTGCGGCCCAGCCGGCCGCGGATGGCATGCTCGAACAGCGGGTACATGGTGATCGCCGCGCGCGCGCCGTGGCGCTCTTCCAGGTCAGACCAGCCGCGCCGGGCCACGCCCCAGGCGTCGAAACTGCCGCCCGGGTCTTCATTCCAATTCAGTGCCACGCTGGCGCGCTGGGCGCCCTACTGGGTCGCCAGCGCCTCGGCACCCACCACCAGCGCTGCTTGCACCTCGCCCCGGGTGATGGCCTCGCCCAGGCGGTTCAGACACCACTGCGGCATGTTGCCGCCGGGGTGGGTGTAGACCAACCGGCGCACCGCGCCCGCGCCGATGCGCTGGGCCACGCTCAACGGCGGGTTGGCGTATTTGCCAAAGGGGCAGGCAAAGCGTGGCCCGGTGTCCGAGAACAAACGGATCACCGTCAACTGGTCCAGCGTGGCCAGCAGTGCCGGGCCGGCGCCGCTGTCGTCGGCTGCGGCGCGGGCGGCGGCGGCCATCAGGTCGATGGGGCCCAGCGCGGCGCGGGGGTCGGGCTCACGCTGGGTGATCTGGCCCACGCCCACCAGCACCGGCTGGCGGTCATCCACTGCGTGGCTGGCCGGGCTGGTGGTGTGCAGCGGGGTGGCCATCGGGCGACCCGCGCTCAGCGCCCAACCCAGCGCGGCGCGCGCTTCTCGATGAAGGCGCGTGGGCCTTCCTTGAAGTCCTCACTGGTCATGTTCTGCTGCTGGGCGCGGGCTGATTCGGCCTGCAGCTCGGCATCGCTCAAATCCAGCGCCTGGCGCGCCACGGCCAGGCTGTGGCGCACCGACACCGGCGCGTTGACGGTGATGCGCGCGGCCAGCGCCTGGGCAGCTGCGATCAGGCCACCCGGTTCGGCCAGCGCATTGACCATGCCCAGCGCCAAGGCGCGCTCGGCGGAGATCGGGTCGCCGGTCAGGATCATCTCCAGCGCCACCGCCTGCGGCAGCGCACGCGGCAGCCGGTACAGGCCGCCGGCCGACGCGATCAGGCCACGTTTGACTTCGGGCAGGCCGAAGCGCGCTTGTGGCACGGCCACACGCAGCTCACAGGCCAGCGCCAGCTCGCAGCCGCCGGCCAGCGCGGGGCCGTTGATCGCGGCGATCCAGGGCTTGCTGCGGGGCGCGTGCACAAACCCGGCAAAGCCGCCACGCTCGGTGCGCAGCATGTGGCCGTTGCCGCTGGACACCGCCTTGAGATCCGCCCCGGCGCTGAAGGCATCGCTGCCGCTGCCGGTCAGGATCACCACCCAGACATCGCCATCGGCCTCGGTCTGGGCGATGGCCGCATCCAGGCCGGTGGCGACATCGCCGTTGACGGCATTGCGCGCCTCGGGGCGGTTGATGGTGACCAGGGCCACATGGTCGGGCAGGCGTTCGATCAAGACGGCAGGCGTGGTCATGGGCAGGCTTTCAGGGGTGGAACTTCGGCGGGTGGGCAGCCATCGTAGGCAGCGCACTGCGCCGCGCCCATCGTCGATTCAGACGAACACCGCCCACGCTCCCAGCCGCCGGCACCACCCCGGGGTTGACGCCAGGGCCCGGCGCGCCCGATCTGCCTAGACTGCGGGCAAACACCAACGCTGCCATTTGGCGGCGTGCACATGCCGGAGACACGCCATGCCCCACACCTCATCAACCGCACCGGCCAGCGCAGCCCATGCGCTGGACCGGTTGATCGGCGCCACGCTGCCGCGTTTTGAGACCCCGGCCGACGTGGCCGGGTTCGAGGCCCAGGCGCCCTGGGCTGAGCGCGTGGCCGCCGCCAGCACCTACGAGGCCTTGCGCATTGGCGCGGCGTTGAACCCGCAGGCCCCGGCGCTGAAGTTCCTGCCCAACGCCAGCCCCGACGATGTGCCGCTGGTGTGGACGCATGCCGAGTTCTTCGGCCGGGTGACACAGGCGGCCAATCTGTTCCACCGCCTGGGCGTGTGTGCGGGCGATGTCGTCAGCCTGCTGCTGCCACTGCTGCCGCAGGCCTTTGTGGCGCTGTATGGCGCGCAAGCCGTGGGTGTGGCCGCCGCCGCCAACGACACGATCGAGATCCCGCTGCACGGCCGGATCGCGGCCGGGACGCCGATCGAGGCGTTGCAGGGGACCGAGGGGTTTGCGGTGCCCGCCGCCTTGCTCG
>JANNMP010000077.1:0-3580 GCA_031398015.1 Burkholderiaceae bacterium | reverse complement strand
CTCACCGATGTGTCGCGCCTGAAAGCCCAGCAGGCCGAGCTGGAGGCGCTGGCGCGCGAGCGCGCGCTGATGTTCAACCTGAGCGACGTTGGCCTGGCCTATCTGCGTGGCCACCACATCGAGCGTGCCAATGACGCCCTGGCCAGCCTGACCGGCTATGCGGTGGGTGAGTTGCAGGGCATGCACCTGGCGGCGCTGTTCGAGGACGGCCAGCACTTCAAGCAGCTGTGGGCGCAGCAGCAGCGCGCGCTGGCCGCCACCGGCCGCTGGCAGGGTGAGCGCCTGCTGCGCTGCCGTGACGGCCGTGTGCTGTGGGTGCAGGTGAGCAAGCGCCGGGTGCGCGAGGCCGATGCCGATGCTGATGCCGATGCCGATGCCGATGCCGATGCTGATGCTGATGCTGATGATGGGCTGATCTGCAGCTATGTCGATGTCGACGAGCGCCACCGCGCCCGCGACGCGGTGCAATTGCAGGCCGAGCGCACGCGGGCGATCCTCGATTCGGTGCTGGTGGGCATCGTCACCGTGGGCGACGCCGGCATCGAGTGGATGAACCGCTCGGCACGGCGCATGTTTGGTGGTGAGCTGGCCGATTTTGTCGGCGAGCCGATCGCCATCGTCGCCACCGCCGAGCCCGGCCACCCGCTGCGTGCGACGCACTACCGCGCCCAGCTCGCCGACGGCCAGGCCGAGACCTTTGAATGCCGGCTGCGTGCGCGTGACGGGCGTGAGTTCTGGGTGGTGGGCAATGCGGTGGTCACCGGCCGCGGTGAGGGCGCTGGACACCCCGGCAACCGGGGCCGGCATGACAGCCCCGGCAGCCAGATCACCTTTGCGCTGCTCGACATCGAGCGCCGCCGCCAGGCCGAGGTGCGCATCGCCCAGGCACAGGATTCACTGCAGCGCATCATCGACACCGCACCGCTGGCCATTGCGCTGTTCGACGCCGCCAGCGGCCGCGTGCTGCGCCTGAACCAGATGGCGGCGATGTTCTTCGGCCGGCCGATGGACGCGGTGCTGGGCCGCTGTGCCAGCGAGTGGTTCGGCGCCGCCGATGCCGCCGCGCTGCAGGCTGACCTGCAAGCCGCACAGGCCCAGCCCGAGGGCTTGCGCCGCGAGCTGCCGCGCCCGCTGCGCAGCGGGCCAGGCGACCAGGCAGAGGAGGGCGCGCTGGAGCAGCGCCAGTGGGACATGCGCATCGTCTCGCTGCAGGCAGGCGGTGGCGGTGGTGGTGGTGGCAGTGGCGTTGGCAGCAGCGTTGCCAGTGACGGCAGCGACCGGGCCGATGCCCAGTTGCTGCTGGTGGCCAGCGATGTGACCGAGCAGCGCGCCGCCGAGCAGGCGCGCTTCGACGCAGCGGTGTCGCAGCGCGAGATGCTGGTCAAGGAAGTGCACCACCGCATCAAGAACAACCTGCAGGGCGTGGCCGGCCTGCTGCAGCAAACGGCAGCGCGCCGGCCCGAGGTGGCAGCGCTGATCAGCGAGGCGGTGGGCCAGGTGCAGGCCATCGCCCAGGTGCACGGCCTGCAGGTGGGGGCATCGGGGCCGTTGCGCATCCGGCCACTGGTCGAGGCCATCACCGCCAGCGTGCAGCGCACCTTTGGCCGCGCGGTCACGGTCAGCGTGCAGGGCACGCCGGCACACCGCTTTGCCTTGCCCGAGCCCGAATCGATCCCGATTGCATTGACCGTCAATGAGCTGCTGACCAATGCCATCAAGCACAGCGCGCCCGGTGAAATCACCTGCGTGCTGCACTGCGACGAGGCCCGGCTGGAAATCCGCATCCTGAGCCCGGGCCAGCTGAAACCCGGCTTCAGCCTGGCCCAGGTGCCGCCCGGTGTGTCGGGCCTGGGCCTGGTGCGGGCGCTGCTGCCGCGCCGCACGGCCACGCTCACCCTGGTGCAGCTGGGCGTGCAGGTGGAGGCCAAGGTGGTGCTGGTGCCGCCCAGCATCACGCTGCTCGGGCCGCTGTAGCCAGCAGACAATCGGCAGCCCACAACCGGAGAGTGCATGGCCGAGCAAGGCAAGATCCTGGTGGTCGATGACGACCGGCTGGTGCTGGCCACCGTGGCCCACGGCCTGGCGCAGGCCGGCTATGCGGTGATCGATGCCGACAACGGCGACGACGCCATCCTGCTGGCGCGTGAGCACAAGCCCGACCTGGCACTGCTGGACATCCGCATGGAAGGCATGAGCGGCTTCGACGTGGCCGCCTACCTGCGTGACCAGCTGCACCTGCCGTTCATGTTCCTGTCGGCGTTTGCCGACGACGACACGGTGCAGAAGGTCAAGGCGCTGGGCGCGGTGGCCTACCTGGTCAAGCCGCTGGACATCGGCCAGATCCTGCCCACCGTGGCCGCCGCGATGGCCCAGCTGCCGGCGCGCCGCGCGGCAGCAGCACCGGCGGCCGTGGTGCAGCGTGACGTTGCGCTGGATGTGGTGCCGCTGGCGGTGGGCGTGTTGATGCACCGCTATTCATTGCCGCGTGCGCATGCGCTGCAACGCCTGCGCAAGCTGGCCGCCGACGAGCAGCGCAGCCTGGCCGACCAGGCGCAGCGGCTGGTGGACGCGGTGGAGCTGCTGTCGGGCGGCCAGGGCTGAGCGGGCCGAAGCGCACACCCACGCGTCCACGCGCCCGGGGCCCCGGCGCTCTCAGCCCTTCAGGCCTTCAGGCTGAAGTGAAAGCGCGCACCCTGGCCCACTTCGCTCTCGGCCCAGACCTCACCACCGTGCCGGCGAACGATGCGCCGCACCGATGCCAGGCCGACGCCGGTGCCCTGGAAATCACTGTTGCTGTGCAGGCGCTGGAACACGCCGAACAGCCGGTCGGCAAAACGCATGTCGAAGCCCGCGCCGTTGTCGCTGACCAGATAGGCCATTGCCGTTGGCTGGCTGCCGCCGTGCTCGTGGCCGGCATCCGGGCGGAAATGGATCTCGGCCTGCGGCACCTTGGCGCTGTACTTCCAGGCATTGCCGAGCAGGTTCTCCAGCACCATGCGCAGCAGCGTGGGGTCGCCCTGGGCCACCATGCCCGGGGCGATGTGCACGCTGACCAGGCGCTCGGGCGCGGCGCGCCTGAGTTCATCGACCACATAGCCGGCCAGCTGCGACAGGTTGACCGGCTGGCGCGCCAGCGGCTGGGTTGACAGCTTGGACAGCGACAGCAGCGCATCGATCATGTGGTTCATGCGCGCGGCGGCGGCCATCACCCGGTCGATGTGGTCGCGGCCAACGCGGTCGAGCACCGTGCCGTAGTCCTCCTTGAGGATGCGGCCAAAGCCCTCGACCACCCGGATCGGCGCGCGCAGGTCATGCGAGATGGTGTAGCTGAAGGCCGCATGCTCGTCGGCCAACGCCTGGATGGTCTGGCTTGATTGGGCCAACGCGCCCAACGCTGCCCCAGCCGGCACCAGTGCCAGCAGCCAGGCAGCCGCCGGTGCGCTGGCATCGGCGCCGCCCAGCGCATCGAGCCGGGCCAGCCAGCCGTCAGCTTGCACGGCAGTGCCGGGCTGCAGTGCCAGCACCTGCTGGCGCAGGCCGTCGGGCAGGCCGGCCAGGGCCTGCTGCCAAGGCAGCGGGG
>JANNMP010000065.1:0-21839 GCA_031398015.1 Burkholderiaceae bacterium | reverse complement strand
GGCCTGGGTGAGCGGTCCTTGCTGATCACCGACAGTGCCTTGCCCTGGCAGGCCAGCATCGACCTGGCCAACCCGGTGCTGCCCGAAGAACCCACGTTCAACCTGCTCAGCGCCGACCGCTTGAGCCTGGTGCTGCCGCACGGTGGCTGGGTCAAGGACGACGGCAGCGACGGCCTGCTGTCACCGGCTGACCTGCAGGTCAGCGTGGACGGTGCACCGCGCACGGTGGTCAATGCGGCACCGCTGGCCAACCAGGTGCGGCCTGACGCGGCCACCGGCACGCTGCTGTTCGGCGCGCCGCTGCCGTTGGCCGGCCTGGTGCTGGCCACCTACCGCGTCGGCCAGTGGGAGCGGCGGGTGCAGCCGATTGCCGGTGTGCTGCACATCGACGTGCGCGCGGTCAGCAGCGTCGACGTGGCGGCGTTGAGCATCGGTTTGCTCGATGCCCTTGACACGGATGCAGGCCGCCCCAGCGGCCTGCGCAAGCTGGCGCCGCTGTCCCTGGGCGCGGTGGCGCTGGCCGACCCGGCCCAGGCCGGCGCGCGTGGCCGGGCGCTGCGCTTCAGCTTCGAATACGAGCACATCATCGACCGGCCCGATTCGTCGGGCGGTGTGATCCGGCGTGTGCCGATCACCAGCCGCCTGCTGGCGTCCACCGTCGAGCCGATCAGCGGCGCGGTGGTGACCACCATCGTCAGCGAGACCAGCCCATGATCGATTTGCCGACTCCCGCGCCACCTGCACAACCCAGGCCGCGCACATTCCCAGCCCCCATGGTCCTGACCGAAGGAGAGACGCGATGAGCGAAGTGATCAGCGAGATGATCCTGCCCGGCACCTACATCGAGGTGCGTTCCGAGGGCCTGATCGGCGTGGGCGGCATTGCCGTCGGCAACATCGGCGTGGTGGGCACGGCCAACCGCGGGCCGGTGAACACACCGGTGATCCTGGGCAGCCATGCCGAGGCGCTGGAGGTGTTCGGCTCGCCCGACCGCTTCAGCAGCGAGGCCGGCGCCACGCCGTTGACGCTGGCGCGCACGCTGGAGCAGGTGTTCAAGGGCGGCGGCAGCACTGTGTATGCGGTGCGGGTGGCCAACCTGGCGGTGGGTGTCAGCATGCTGGCCATGACCTGGCGCCTGCGCGACGCGGCCGACGCCACGTTGCTGACGCTGGCTGCCACGTCACCCGGCACCTGGGCCAATGCCATCGTCGCCAGCTTCACCGCCGGCGTGGGCGGCGCAGCCAGCACGCTGACGCTGGTGCTGGGGCGGCTGAAAGAAACCCACACCGGCACCAGCGCGCAAGACTTCTTTGCCGCCATCCGCGACGGCAGCCGGCTGGTGACTGCAGCCGCGCCCGCTGCGGCCGTGGCTGGCACGGCAGTGGCCAACGTGGCAGCGGCTGCGGCGGCCGACATCGGCGGGCCCGACGGCGCAGCCGCCACCACCACCGAGCTGGCGGCAGGGCTCGATCAACTCGCCAACCAGCCGGTGAACATCGTCGTGGCCGGCGGCTTCAGCGCGCAAGATGGCGCGGCCACCATGCTGGCCCACCTGGAAGCCACCGAGAACGACGGCCGCGAGCGCATCGGCGTGATGGGCACGTCCAGCAACGACCCGGCCACCCTGGTGGCCAATGACGTCAGCCGCGGCAGCAACCCACGCCTGGTGCTGGTGGCCCCGGGCATCAAGGCCGACGATTCAGCGCGGGTGGGCGAGGCCAACAAGCAAGTCACCTTGCCGGCCTCGTATGCCGCCGCACTGGTGGCAGGCCGCCTGTCCACGCTGGCCAGCCACATCAGCCTGACCAACAAGGACGTGGCCGTCGACGCCCTGGCGCGTGAGTACACCCGCGCCGAGCAGAAGAACCTGCTCAACAACCGGGTGATGCTGCTGGTGCCCAGCTTCGGCATCCGGGTGTTGAAGGGCATCACCACCGACACGGGGGCATTCCGCCAGGTGTCGGTGCGGCGCATCGTTGACGAGGCCAAGGCCGGGGTCAGGCTCGGCTGCAACCCCTACATCGGCCGCTTGAACAACAGCCGGGTGCGTGCGGCGCTGAAGGCCACGCTCGACGGCTTTCTGGCCAGCATGGTGTTCGACGAGAAGCTGATCGCCTACACGCTGGACGTGAGCGC
This sequence comes from Burkholderiaceae bacterium, assembly GCA_031398015.1. GTDB lineage: Bacteria > Pseudomonadota > Gammaproteobacteria > Burkholderiales > Burkholderiaceae_C > Pseudaquabacterium. The sequence goes on along the minus strand of JANNMP010000065.1, from coordinate 19,703 downwards.
CACCCGGGCGCAGGAGATCAACGGCCAGGCCATCGTGACGATGACGCTGCAGCCCACCTTCTCGATCGACTTCGTCAAGGTCATCATGAACTTGTCTTGAGCGGCGCCACACCCATCACCAACAGGAGCACAGCATGGCCACCAATGTTTACCGCGGCTCGGACGGCACCATCTCGGTGGCCGTGGAGTCGGGCCTCGAAGGCGACAAGGCCAAGGCCGTCAACGACGCCTATGCACTCACCCCCATCGGCCGGGTCACCGGCGTCACCGTGCGGGTGACCAACGATGTCAAGCCCTTCCATGAGCTGGGCCAGCGCTTTGCCACCGAGCTGCGGCCGGGCAACATCAATGTGCACGGCAGCATCGACCGCGCCTACATCAACGGCGCGCTGCTCAAGCTGATGCTCGGTGATGCGGCCGACAGCCGCCCGGCCGGCACCTTTGTGAGCCCATCGTTCAACCTGAGCCTGCGGCTGGAGAACCCGTCATTGCCCGGCGCCGCGTCCACCGTCACCGTGATGGGCGTGAAGCTGGAGGAATGGAACTACGCGCTGCCCGAAGATGATTTCGCGATGGAGAAAGTGAACTTTCGGGCGCTGTGGGTCAAGGTTGAAGATGCCAGCGCGGCTTGATCGGCTGATCCCATCATGAGCCGTTCACTGTCTGCCGACGACCTGCTGGCCGGCGCCCAGGCCAGCCACCGTGTGGCGCTGCCCGCAGCGCTGCTGGCCGAGGGCGCCGCCGCCGGCCATGTGGTGCTGCGCCCACTCACCGCCGCGCAAGTGCAGCGTGTGGCCCAGGCCGCGCGAGACGAGCGCCTGCTGGCCAGCGTGCTGATGGTGCGCGAGGCCCTGGTCGAGCCCAAGCTGGCGATGGAGCAGGTGCAAGGCCTGTCTGCCGGGCTGCTGCAATTCCTGCTGGGCGAGGTCAACCGCATCTCGGGCCTGAGCCTGGCCGAAGAAGACCTGGAGCAGGCGATCAAGGCGCCGCTGACCCGCGCCTGCTTTGTGCTGGCGCGTGAGTTCGGCTGGACCCCAGCCGATTGCTCGGCGCTGACCGTCGGCCAGATCCTGCTTTACCTGGAAATGCTGGCGCGTGACGAGCGGCCACCGGCCCTGCCGGCCGCGCAGGCGCTGGCGCGGCGCGGCGCTGGATGAGCAGCATGGCCCACGCACCGCACCCGATGCTGGCCACCCTGTGGCGCCAGGCTGGCGCGCCGGGCCAGTTGCGTGCGCAATCGGCTGCCATGCGCTCAGCCATGCAGCAGCTGGGCACGGCGCTGCAGGCCCTGCCGATGCTGGCCGACCCGTTGGCCACGCTGCAGGCATCACCCTGGGAAGCCCGCCGCCGTGAAGCCGGCGCGCTGGACAACCTGGGCGCGGCACTGGCGGCGCTGGCGGTGGCCGTCGGTGACGATGCCGTTGATGACGATGACACGGCCGCAGCAGCCGCCAGATCGCCCGGCCTGCGCCTGCCGGCAGCGGGCGGCGCAGCGCCGCGTGCAGCGCTGCCGTGGCCAATGTCCACCACCACGCCAGCCCAGCCCGCTGCTGCCTGGCCGGCTGCCGGCCTGGGTCTGGCGGTGCAGCAATCGCTGCGCGCTGCGGCCGCCATGGGCCGGCCGGCGCCGCTGGCGGCCGGCAGCGCTGGTGCGGCAGCCATGTTGGCCTGGCAGGCACGGCTGCAGCGCACGGGGCTGGACGCGGCGTTTGCACAGCCCTTGCCGGCATCGCCCACAGCACTGGCGCTGGCGGCTGCCACGGCTGGTGTTTCGGCTGGTGTTTCGGCTGGTGTGACTGCCAGTGCCGCTGCAGTGCTGGGTTGGGTTGGCGCCACTGTGGCGCCAGCGGCAGCCGGTGCTGCGCCGCCGTCGGTGTTGGGGCGGCTGGGCCAACTGGCCGGGGCATTGACCGCGATGCCGTCGGATCGGCTGGTGGGCGGGCAGGGCGCAGATGCGCCTGGGCCTGGTTTGATGTCCGCATTGGCGGGTTCTGTTGCAGCGCCTGGCCGTGGCGCCACGCGGCGCGTCGCGCTGCCGGGTGATGCGCCCGCAGCAAGTGCCCAAGCCGGTTTGGCAAGCGCCACCGGAATGGCCGGTGCGGGCCTGGGCATGGCCAATGCGCTGGCAACGGCGGTGGCCGGTGCGGCGGCCGGTGCGGCGGCAGGCGCGGTGGTCGATTCAGTATCCAGCGGCGCAGCGGCAGCGCTGCGAGCCGGCCTCGGCGGTGTGGCGATGGCGGGTGGCCAGGGTGGCCAAGGTGGCTTGAGAGGCCTGGCGGCGCGCGCTGCCGCCGCCGGTGCCGGCAGTGCTGCCGCTGCAGCGCCACCCCAGGCGGGCGCGATGCAGGCCGCCGCAGACCCATGCACCCCGGCCAGTGCCGCCAACCCCGGCAGCGACGGTGACGACGCCCTGCTGGCCAGTCTGGCCCGTGCGCTGCGCCGCGAGGCTGAGCGTGACGGCATTGACCTTGGGGCCATGCGCTGAGCCGTCAGCGCACTGCACACCACCATGGCCCTGTCGCGCCCCAACGCCCGCATCACCGTCGATGGCCGCGCCCTGGCCGCCGACGAAGCCGGCTTGCTGCGCCTGCAAGTGGCGCTGGCCGGTGACGGCGGCCATGACAGCGCCCAGCTGCAGCTGTGGCCGGGCTCGAAGCTGGCCGACAGCGCGCCCGGCGCCAAGCTGCAACTGGCGCTGGGTGAGCGTGGCGACGAGGCCGATGTCTTCAGCGGTGCGCTGCAGGCCCGAAGCCAGCAGCCGCAGCAAGTGGTGCTGGACGCGCTGGCCGCCACCGTGGCCCTGAGCCGCAGCAGCAAGTCCGAAGCCTTCCGCAACCAGAGCGTGGCCGACATCGTGCGCAGCCTGGCCGGTGAGGTCAGCATCGACCAAACACTCGCCACGCTGAAGCTGCCGGCCTGGCATGTGGACAACCGCCGCCCCATCTGGCGCCATCTGCAGGACCTGGCACGCCTGGTCGATGCCGACCTGTGTTCGGCTGCCGACGGTGGCCTGCGCTTTGTGCCGGCAGGCGCACCCGGCGCGCCAACGCTGCTGCGCCACGGCGCTGATCTGCTGGATTGGCAGGTCAGCCAGTTGGCCGAGCCCACCGCCGCCGCCGTGGCAGCCGTGGGTGCGGGCAGCGAGCAAGGTGAATCCCGCTGGCACTGGCTGCGCCATGACCCGGTGGGCGCCGGTGCCGGCCCCACTGTGCTGCCGGCAGGCGTGGCCACACTGGACGGCGCGCAAGGCGTGGCCAGCGGCCTGGCAGCACGTGCCAGGCGCGGCGCGCTGCGTGGGGCGCTGCTGCTGCCCGGCATGCCAAAGCTGCGCCCGGGTGATGTGGTGCTGCTGCAAGGCCTGCCCGGTGGTGACCCGGGCCCGTTGCGGGTGCGTGGTGTGCTGCACAGCTTTGATGCCCGCAGCGGATTCCTGACCCGCTTGCGCGTGGAGGGGGCCTGATGGGCAGCGACCTGCTCGACACACTGCGCGCCATCGTGCGCGACGAGCTGGCACGCACCCGCCTGCCCGAGCTGGGCGTGGTGACAGCCGTGTTCCCCCGCGCCGACGACGGCAGTGACGACAACCACCAGGTCGGCGTGCGCCTGGGTGCCACCGGCGTCGAGCTGCAGCATGTGCCCGTGGCCGTGGGCCGCCTTGGCCTGGCCTGTCTGCCGCAGGTGGGTGACACGGTGCTGGTGGTGTTCATCCAGGGCGAGCTGAACGCGCCGGTGGTGGTGGGCTCGCTGTACGACGCCCAGGTGCGCCCGCCCACCGCCAAGGCCGGCGAGACGGTTTATGTGCCCAGCGATGCCGGAGGGGACGCCGCGCTGCGCCGACTGCATGTGGCGCTGGGCAGCGATGTGATGCTGACGCTCGACGACGAGACGCTGACGGTCAAGCTGGGCGGCACCGAACTGGTCATCACCAAAGACGGCGATGTGGCCATCACCTCGGCCGCCAAGCTGACCATCAGCACCCAGGGCGATTTCACCGTCGAGGCCAGCGGCAACATCGACTTGAAGGCCACGGGCAACCTGAGCTTGTCGGGCGCCACCAGCAAGCTCGAAGGCCAGGGCAGCGCGCAGATCAAGGCCCCCGCCATCACCCTGGGTGGCAACACCCAGTTCAGCCCCAGCTGAAGCACGCAGCCGCAAACCCAGGCCAATCACCATGCCCGGCTCCCCCGTCTCCATCGGCTGCGCGGTGCTGCTGTCACCCGGCGCCGCCGGCCCGCCCGACAGCGGCGTGATCAGCAGCGTGCTGCAGACCGTGGCCACGGCCGCTGGTCTGCCACTGGCCACCGCCGGCAGCCTGTGCCAGATGGTCAACAGCTTGAGTGGCGTGCCGTATGTGCTGCCGATCGGCCAAGGCGGCTCCACGTCGGTGCTGCTGGCCGGCCAGCCGCTGGTGCGGATGGGCGACATGATTCCCAGCGGGCCGGGGGTGATGACCATCCTGGGCCCACCGGCCGCGCCGTTCATCACCGACACCGGTTCGCCCTGACATGGCAACAGCCGCACGCACCGCGCAAACCCTGGCCCCCGTGCTGGGCCGCGACCTGCTGCTCGACTACCGCTCATCCAGCGGCCACTTCGAGGACGCTGATCTCGACACGGTGCGCCGCAGCGGCGCGCGCGACATGGCGCTGGCCGACGGCCTGGCCGACCTGGAACAAGCGCTGGCCAACCGCCTGAAGACGCGCCAGGGTGAACTGGCGCCGCTGGGCCACCCTGGCTACGGCTCACGCCACCATGAATTGATCGGTGAGCCCAACGTGGACCGCACACGGCATCTGATCAAGCTCTATGTGCTGCAGGCGCTGCGCGACGAGCCCCGCATCGAGCGGGTGCTGGCGGTTGATGTGCGTGCCGAGCACCAGCCGCCGCGTGAGTCGGTGCGCATCACGCTGGCGCTGCGGGTGCAGGGTGTGTCGCAGCCGCTGAACCTGGTGCTGCCGTTCTCGCTGGGCGTCTGAGCGTCTGAGGAACCACAAACCATGACCTACGCCGCCGAACCCTATGCCCAGTTTGTCGATGACCTGCTGTCGGCGCTGACCGGCGGTGATGTGCGCGAGCAGTTCCGCTTCCTGAGCGAACTGGCGCCGTACAAGCTGGCCGCCAGCGGTGCGGTGCTGAGCGGCAGCGTGCGGGTGGTGGGGCAGGTGGACGGGGCGTTTTTCCGCTTCCGGCCGTTGACCGATTTCAGCCTGGGCGCTGACAACACCATCGTCTGGGCCACGCTGGACGGCCAGCCGGCCAAGGACGCGCAGTGGCCCGACGAGGGCAGCGTGTTCTTTGCCGCCTACGAGCGCGCCGACGCCGACCGGCTGCTCACCGACCGCAACGTCGGCAGCGTCACCCGCTTGCTGGCCGAAAGCTTTGCGCGTGAATTTGCGGTGCTGTCACGCCAGTTGGAAGGTGTCTACCGCGCCGGCTTCGTGGCCACCGCCGAGGGCCGTGATCTGGACGCGCTGGCGCTGCTGGTGGGTGTGGTGCGGCGCCAGCGCCTGGCAGCGGCCGGCAGCGTGGTGTTTGCACGCGCCACGCCGGCCACCGGCGATGTCAACATCGACGCCGGCACACGCTTGTCCACCGCCGACGCCCCGGCCATGCAGTTCGAGACCACCGAAGACCGCACGCTGCAGCGTGGCAACCTGTCGGTGGAAGTGCCGGTGGTGGCGCTGGAGCCGGGCGCTGCCGGCGTGGTGGCTGCAGGCGCCATCCGCGTCGTCAACCGGCCGATCCTGGGCATCGACAGCGTGGCCAACCCGCAGCCCACCCGCTTTGCCGGCGCCGATGAAACCGATGCCCTGTTGCGCGCCCGCGTGCAGCGCGCCCATGAAGGCGCCGGCCTGGCCACCACCGGCGCGCTGCTGTCGGCGCTGACCACGCTGCCCGGCCTGCGCGAGAAGGATGTGCGCATCGCCGAGGACTACCTGGCCCACCCCGGCGTGGTCAAGCTCACCGTGGCCTTGCCCGAGGCAGCCAGTGACAGCGAGCGCGCCGCCACCGTGGCCCAGGCGGTGGCGCTGATCGAGCGCACCCGGCCGGTGGGCGTGCGCATCGAGCACGACATCGACGCACCGCTGCCGCCCGGTGTGGCCACACCGGGTGGTGGCGTGGTGGCCGACGATGACGACGCGCCCGCGTCGCTGGGCATCGCCGACACGGGCCTGAAGTTCCTGCCGGTCGATGTGAATGTGGAGCTGACACCGGCCACGCTGGCCCTGGCACCCGAGGCACGCGCCGACCTGCAGCGCCGCGGCACCGACGTGGTCCAGGCCTTCCTGGCCGAAGCCGGCATCGGCGAGGCCCTGGTCTACAACCGGTTGGTGGCCCAGCTGATGGCCTTGCCCGGTGTGCTGGACGTGGCGCTTGAGCTGTGGCCGCAGAACGACCCCACCAGCCCACGCCGGCGCAACCTGCTGCTGGACAACCCCAGCATCCGCGCGGTGGCCGGCGTGGTCGATGTGCAGATCGGCGGCGCGCTGATCATGCTGGACCTGACGGTCGATTTCACGCTGCAAGGCGCCGGCCTGCTGGGCGACCCCGCCACCGCGCGCGAGGTGGCGCGCACCGAAGCCGCCACGCGCCTGAAGGACGGCGTGGCCGCACTGGCCACCGGCGCGGTGCTGACACCGGCACTGTTGAAGAACATGGTGCCCGCCACCACCAGCTATGCGCTGACTGACCTGCACTACCTGGCCGAGTTTGTCGATGCCGGCGTGCGCCTGCACCAGCAAGACGTGCAGTTGCCGCTGTCGGGGCTGGAGCGGCTTTGGATCCGCCGCGTGGCGCTGGCCGCTTGACCCCGGTGCTGCCGGCCACACCCCAACCCAACACCTGAAGCAAGCGACATGCGCAGCACCCAGATCCTGTCGCGCTTTCCGGCGCACCTGGAGGCAGCCCGCCCAGGCAAGCTGCTGGGCACGGTGGCCCAGGCCGGCGCCGTGCAGCTGGATGCGCTGGCCGCCGCGCTGGCGGCGGTGCGGCGCGCGCACCGGCTGGTCGATGCCGACGAACTGGCTGACCTGTGGCGGCTGGCGGCGCTGCACGGCATGGCGCTGGCCGAGTTCGAGGTGCTGCTGGGGCGTTTTCGCCGTGCTGGCGAGCTGCTGGCCTCGCTCCCCGCAGCCGCCGTCGCCAGCAGCCGCGAGGCCGCCGCCGCCGCGCTGGTGGCCTTGTGGGCGCCCTTGGCGGCGCTGGGCGGCGCCGCTGTGCTGCCGCTGTTTGCTGACCCGGCGGCAGCGGCCGACAGCGCCCGCGCCGCCGCCCGCCTGGCAGCGCAGGCCCAGCGCGCGCTGCGCCGCCAGCGCCTGGCCGATGGCGTGCGCCGCCGTGTGGCCGAGGCAGCCGCCATCCATCTGCAGGGCAATGGCACGGTGCTGGCCATGCTGCGTGGCGCCGCCGCCGCGCTGGATCTGCAGCTCGGCCCGGTGCAACACAGCGCTGACCGCTACTGGCATGCCGCCACCGTGGCCGACAGCCTGCGCCTGGCGCGGGGTGTCCCCAACCCCGTGCCCAACACCGCAGCCAACGCCCCCGCCGGCAGTGAAATCGACCAGCCCCTGCTGCCGGCCGATGAACTGCTGGGCATCGAAGAAAACCCGCTCTGGCGTGACACCACCGACAACGCGCCGCGCACGCATGCCGAGTTGTTCACCGTCACCCGGCGTGGTTTCGAGCGGGCGCTGCTGCAGGTGCGTTTCACCGGTGAAGCCAACCACAGCATCGGCCCGATACTGGTCAACCGCGACGAAGGCCATGGCGTGGGCTTCAACGGTGCGGTGCCTGCGGGGTTGGAGCTGGTGTTCAATGAAGACGGCCGCGTGCTGCTGGACGGCGCCGATGTCACGCCGCTGGCCTATGCCTGGCAAGGCGCGTGTTTTGCCGATGCCGGCAACCCCGACGCGGCCGATGCGGTGTTCCAGGGCGGCGTGCTCGATCCGGCGGCCAAGCCCGCCACGTTTGTGGTCACGGTGCCGGTGGGCCCGGCCGGTGGCACCGTGCTCGACCGTGAAGCCACGTTCCCGTCGGCCGGTGAAAGCCTGCCCATGCCCGGCATCGGCGTGGGCATCACCCGGCTGGCGTTTTTTGTGCAGCAGGCCCACTTTGCATCGGCCGAGCTGCCGGCGCCACGCGGCGTGACACCGCGCACCGGCGCAGCGTTGTTCGACCAGTCGGTGTTTGCCAGCACCACAGCCACGAATGCGCTGCCACCGCCCACCGCCGCCCGGGTGGCCTTGAGCTGGCTGGAGCACCGCGGCTTTGCGGTGCGCCTGCTGATCCCGCCGCGTTTTCGCAGCTGGCGCGCCGACGATGCCGACGGCGTGCTCACGCTGCAGGCCGTGGCCCGCGCGGTGGAGCGCTTTCGCCCGCTGGGCGTGGCGCTGGCGGTGGAGTACATCGAAGACCGCTGGACCCTGGGCAGCGGCACGCTGACCAGCGGCGACGGCGACGATGCCATCGAGGCACTGCGCGCCGGCACCCGGCTTTGGGCCGGGCCAGCGCCTGACGCACCGCCTGACGCACCGCCTGACCGACCGCCTGACCCGACACCCGAAACGACAGACCCCTTGCCCCAAGGAGTGACGTGATGATCTTCGAACCCCCGTTCATCAAGACGCTGGCCAACCCCGGCGAGCCTGTCACCGCCCAGGCCTGGAATGACGTGGTCAACGGCCTGGGCCAGGTGCACAGCTTTCTGGAGAACACCGAGGCCACGGCACTGCGGGTGCAGGTCAGCGCCACCGGGGCTGACCTGGCCCAGGTGCGGGTGAGCGCGCTGCGTGCCGACGGCATCGCCTTTGATGCCGTGCCGCCGCTGCCGCCAGCCACCCAGCACATGTTCCCCGGGCTGCGGCCGGGCGCCTACACGCTGCAGGTCTCGGCCGCAGGCTTCCAGAGCGCCAGTGCCAATGCCACCGTGCCTGATGCGGCGGTGCAGGCGGTGGCGCTGGTGCCCAGCGGCGCCTTCATGCCGGCGGTGTTCGGCATGACGTTGGCCGAAGCGCTGGCCGAATTGGGCAACCGCCAGATCGCCGTGTCGCGGGTGATCGACATCACCGGCAGTGACGTGCCGGTGGCCAACCCCGGCGCCCAGTTCTCGGGCAGCCGGGTGCTGATGCACCTGCCGTTGGTGGGCACGGCGGTGCCGGTGGGCCAGCCGGTGCAGCTGGTGATCTCGGCCACGCTGGCGGCCCAGGCCACGGTGGAAATCCCGCCGCTCACAGGCCTGACCCTGGCCGAGGCGCAGAAGGCGCTGGAAGGCCTGGGCCTGGTGATGGGCAAGGTGGTGACCAAGCAGCCGCGCGCGCGGTGAGATCGTCCGCAAGCCCGTCCGCGAACCTGTCGGCAACACCGTCCGCAAAACCGTCCGCAAACCCGTCCTCAAACCCGAACCGCAACCGACCACCGAAGGAGCCGCACCATGGCCACAAAGTTCACCAACAACCTGTTTGCCAGCAGCCTGGTCAACAAGAGCGCCGCCAGCGCGCTGGAGCGCACCGAGCTGGTGGTGGAAATCGCCGACCAGCCGACCGTGGCCAAGGTGGTGCGAGACGGCTTCCAGGTGCCGTCGGTCACGCTCAACACCCAGGCCGCCGAGTTCTTCCTGGGCAACCTGGAAGTGCTGCAGCCACGGCAGACGCCGCGTGTGGTGTCGCAGAGCGTGAAGCCCGGCACCAAGGCCACGCTGGGCACGGTGGTTGACCTGGTGCTGGCGCCGTCGACGCTGATCCCGTTCAACATCTTCGACAACGTGCATGCCGACCTGGTGCAGCGCAACGTGTCTGACCTGCTCGACGGCATGCTGGCCGACCCGGTGACACGCCAGACCGTGCTGAAGTACGGCAAGGCCGAAGACGTGCCGGCGGCTGACCGCGCCGCGCTGACCAACAGCTTCAGCGCCGCCGATGTGCGCATCAGCGAAGACAACGTGGCCACCGGCTTTGCCGCTGCCTTCAATGCCGCGCGTGGCGCGCTGGCGTTCAAATAACGCCGCTGTGACGCGCACACCACATTGAGACCAGCATGGCCGTGATCAACGCACCCGGCGCCAAAGTCAACCTGGTTGCCGGCTACGAGCAGTTTCTGCTCGGCAGCGTGGCGATGAGCTACCTGTTCCCGGTGGCGCTGTTCCAGGGCCGCAGTGAGACCACACTGACCGTGCAGCTGCCGCGCAATGCACTGGTCGATGAATGGCTGCTGCTGGTGCAGGCCCAGCGGGTGGATGCCACCTTGCTGCAGCAGGTGGCCCAGGTGCGCGCGTACGACACCGCCACCACGCATGAGCTGGTGATCGACTTCGGCACCGCCCGCACGGTCAGCGGCATCACGCTGCCTGGCAATGCGCAGGTCAAGGCGGTGCATGCCTGGCTGGGCACCCAGTTCGGGCCGTTCTCGGCGTTCACGCCGGCCAGTGCGGGCACGTCGGACGCCGTGTTCACCGAGCTGCGCACCGAGCGGCTGCGGGTGGTCATCACCCGCGCGCTGACCGGCGACGAGCTGGCCGCCGTCAGCCTGCGCCTGCCCGAGCCGCCGTCTGGGCTCGCCATCAGCATCGACAGCAGCCCGCCGGTGTGGTTGCACCCCGAGCCGGTGCAGCCGCGCAGCAACGTGGCCAACCCCGACGCAGCGGGCTGGGACCTGCAGTCGCGCCGCATCGTGCCGCTGACCGCCGCGCTGGCGGCGTTGGCCGGTGACCCACTGGCCGACGATGCGCCCGCCAGCTTCCAGCTGACGCTGCGCACCGCCGTGCCGTGTGTGCTGGCGCTGGCCACATCGGGCGTGCCCAAGCTGCGGCGCATCCGCCGCCTGCGTTTTGGTGGCGGCAGCGGCAGCGAGACCAGCACCCGCAGTGATTTCACCAGCGAAGGCCGCATCGACTTGCCGCTGCCCTTGCCGCCACCGCCGGGCCCGGCGCCGCGCCGCATCGACAGCCTGGCCTGGCTGGCCGAGGCCAGCCTGGCCGCCGAGCGTGTGCTGCCACCGCTGGGCCCCGACCCGGCAGCCGCGCCGGGCGTGCCGGTGCTGGCCGAGTTGCTGGTCGATGCCAGCCACGCCGTGGCGCTGCAGTTGCCCACCGGCAGCGGCCTGGAGACGCTGACCGCGCTGCGCCTGCCCCTGGCGGTGGACGGTGACGGTGCCGAACTGCGGGTGGTGCTGTGGTCGGCCGACCCGGCCCAGCCCGGCGGCGCGCCGCTGGCGCCGCTGCCGCGTGGCAGCAGCGCGCCGCTGACGCTGGCGCCCCAGGCCAGCGGCAGCGCCGAGACCTGGCAGCGCTTTGACTTTGCCGAGCCGCAGCCGCTGGACGCCGCAGCCATGCCCTGGCTGGTGCTGGTGGCCGCGCGTGGCAGCGTGCGCTGGGCGTTGGCCGCTGGTGGTGGCGTGGGCCCGCTGCAGATGCCGGCGCCCCGGCGCGGCCCGCCCACCGGCCCGTTCAAGGCCTTGCCACAACCGCTGCAAAGCGCTGGCGGCGTGCTGGACGCCCGTGCCCGCCTGCGCCTGGTGGGCCTGCCGCCCAAGGCCACGCCGCTGGCGCCGATCGACCTGCAGCTCAATGACACCGCCGTGGTGCCGGTGACACCCAGCGCCAAGGGCGCAGCCGGCAGCCTGGCGCCGCCCGGTGGCAGCAGCAGTGCCGCGCCGCTGTTGCGGCTGACCAGCCGCGTGGCCGGCAGCGTGACCTGGCGCGACATCGATGTCATCTCCGACGTCTGACCTGGCGTCGAACATTCCAAGGACCCGACCATGGCCGACGATGCACGCTCACAGTTTGTGGAAGGCTTGCGCGTCACCGCCGGGCATCTGCAGCACCTGCAGGACCGGCTGCGCGACGCGGTGGCCGACCTGCGCCGCACGGTGGGCCTGCGCCGCATCGCCTGGGGCCTGCGCGTCACGCTGGACGGCACGGCGCTGCAGGTGTCGGCCGGCGTCGCGTTTTCACCCAGCGGTGTGCGCCTGGCGCTGGACAGCGCGGTGGCCCTGGCCGGCGCCCAGGCTGGCCAGCGCGTGGTGCTGCGCGCCAGCAATGCCGACTCAGCGGCGCTGCGGGTGGGCAACACGCCCACCGTCATCAGTCTGCTGACCCAGGCCACGCTGGAGGCTGACGATGGCAGCGACGTGGGGCCCGACGCGCTGGTGATCGCCAGCCTGCAGGCCGGTGAGGGCGCGGCCACGGTGCAGCAGGCTGCCAGCCTGTTTGCCGCCACCGGCGCCCACAGCCACAGCGGTGAACACCGCCAGGACGCCGATGGCCGCTGGTACTACGACGGCGCGCCGCTGGTCGGCAGCGCCGGGCCGCCGGGGCCTGTCGGCCCAGCAGGCCCACCGGGCGCCGACGGCGCAGCCGGTGCGCCCGGGCTTGCCGGTGACACCGGGCCGCCCGGCGCACCAGGAGACACCGGGCCACCCGGGCCAGCCGGCGAAGCCGGGCCACCGGGGCCACCCGGGCCATCGGATGGCGCCGGCCCACCCGGCCCGGCGGGTGAAGCCGGTCCGCCCGGTGCCCCAGGCGAAGCCGGGCCACCGGGCCCAGCCGGTGATGCCGGGCCTGCCGGTGCGGCAGGTGAGGCCGGGCCTGCCGGGGCGGCAGGTGAAGCGGGCACGCCAGGCGCGGCCGGTGAGGCAGGCCCACCCGGGCCTGCGGGCGAGGCAGGCCCACCCGGGCCCGCGGGTGAAACAGGGCCGCCGGGCCCGGCCGGAGAAGCGGGTGTGGCAGGCGCTGTCGGCGCGGCAGGTGAGCCTGGGCCAGCGGGTGAGCGTGGCGCTGACGGCGCGCCCGGTGCGGCGGGTGCGGCGGGTGAGCGTGGCGAGCCCGGTGAACCGGGTGCTGCCGGCGCAGCGGGTGCCACAGGTTCCACCGGTGAAGCCGGCCCGCCCGGGCCGGCCGGTGAACGTGGCAGTGATGGTGCGCCCGGCCAGCCTGGCCCACCCGGCCCGCAGGGTCCGCAAGGTGTGCCTGGCCAGACGGTGGCGCTCGATGCGCCGTTCATCGCCCGCTGCAACTGGCCGCAAGACCAGCGGCTGACGGTGAGCCAGGCGATCGTGCTGCTGGAGCGCATCCGGCTCGACCTGTCAGCGCCGCTGTTGCCCGACGTGCAAGACCGCCAGCCCCAGGTTGTGCAGCTGTGGTTCGAGCCCGCGCCGCTGCTGGCCAGTGGTGCTCCCGGCAACCAGCCGGCACCGCTGATGGTGGTGCACGGCGAGGCCAAGTTGTCACCCCAGCGCATCGACTGGTCGACCAGCGACGACCGCGAGCGCCTGCAGGCGCTTCTGGGCAGCTCAGGCCGGCTGCTGCTGCGGGTGCACTGCGGCTTTCTGGCCGATGTGGAGAAGCGGCCGTTTTCAGCGTCGCTGGTGGCGCTGACCGGGTTTGATCAACCGCAGGTGGCGGCCGGTGTGTTCGAAGCCTGGTGCCACATTCCACGGCCCGGCAACACGCCCGGGCGGCCACCATCGCCGTTCAACCCGTTGATTCCGGTCACACCGGTCATCCCGGTCGTCACGCCCGCCGCGCCGGTGTCGCCCTCAGGCGCTGCGCCGCCACCCAGGCCCAGGCCGCGCCGGGGTGGCGGCTGACGGTCTCGGCCGCCGCCGCATGCGGCGGCGGCCGCATCAAAAGCCCGGCCAGTGCAAACCGCTGCGCAGGCTCTCTGCCACGAAGCGGCGCACAACAGGCGGCTGCCCGCCCTGGTGAAAGGCCATGCGCTTCTCACGCAGGCCGGCGTCGGCTGCGGTGAAGCGCTCCAGCCGCCGCTGGTGCTCGACCCAGGTTTCATCGACGAAATACTCGATGTAGCGCCCCGGCGCAGCGGTGTCGCGGAACAAGCCCCATGACAGCGCACCCTGGCGCAGCCGCGCACGACGGGTGCGCTGCATCACGTCGGCAAACGCCTCGGCATGGGCCGGGTCGATCTGGTACTCCACGGTCACCATCACCGGGCCTTCGTCGGGGCCGACCTCGATGCCCAGCTGCGGCACGCTGCCGGCCTTGGCGGGGCTGAAATCGGGGTCGGCGCCACCTTCGACCGACAGCCGCCGCGTCAGCAGCCACAGCGTGGGGCCGACCACGGCGGCGCAGACCACGGCCATGCGCACGCTGGCCAGCCCAGCCACCTGGCCCCACAGCAGCGAGCCGGCTGCCGCGCCGCCCATCAGCGCCATCTGGTAAATCGCCATGCCACGCGCCCGCACCCAGTTGGGCAAGGCCACCTGGGCGGCCATGGTCAGCGAGTTGGCGGTGGAGATCCAGGCCATGCCCAGCACCACGATGGCTGGCAGCGCCACCCAGATGTTGGGCGCAAACACCACCACCACCGACATCGCCGCATGGGTCAGCGTGCCGGCCAGCACAAACTGGTCGCGGTTGAAGCGCGCCCGCCAGCGTGGAAAGTACAGCGCCGCCACCACCGCGCCGCCGCCGATGCAGGCCAGCATCAGGGTGTAGGTGGCAGGCCCAGCGCCGTGGATGTTGCGCGCCACCAGCGGCAACAGCGCCAGCAGCGCCGACGAGTGCAGAAAGAAAAAGAAGATGCGCACCAGCACCGTCTTCATGCGTGGTGACTGCATCACATGCTGAGCGCCCACCCGCATCGCGCCCACGAAGCGCTCACCGGGCAGGGTGCTGGTGCGTGGCAACGAGCGCCAGCGCAGGATGGTGGCAAACGACATTGCCGCCAGCAAGGTGTTGACCACGAACACCGCGCCGCTGCCCACGCCGGCCAGGATGGCGCCGGCCACCACCGGGCCCACCACCCGCGACAGGTTCATCGAGATGCCGTTGAGCGCCATCGCCGCGCCCAGGTGCTCGCGTGGCACCACCTCGGGCACGATGGCCGAGAACACCGGCCAGCGCATTGCCAGGCCGATACCGTTGGCGAATGTCAGCCCCAGCAGCAGCGGCGCGGTCAGCGAGCCAGTCAGCGCCAGCGCGGCCATCAGCAGCGCAGTGAGCGCCACCCACAGCTGGGTGGCGGCAAAGTAGCGGCGCCGGTCGATGATGTCGGCCCGCGCGCCGCTGGGCAGGCCGAGCAGGAACACCGGCAGCGTGGACGCGGTCTGCACCATCGCCACCATCACCGGGCTGGTGGTCAGCGATGTCATCACCCAGGCAGCGGTGACATCGTTCATCCACATCGCAATGTTGGCCGCAAACGAGGCCAGCCACAGGTTGCGAAACACCACCGTGCGAAACGGCGCAAAGGTGGGGTTGCTTTTCAGATTGCTCAGCAGCGCGGACAGCATGGGCATGCGCCGAGCATAGTCGGCGCTCTGCGCAGCGCCGCTTCAGACCACTGCGCGCTGGCGCAGACGCGTCGGCGGCTGCGGTGTCCGTGCTGGCGCACCTGAGCGGCGTCGACCAGCCGCTGGACGCTGCCGAGTCTTGCCGGATTCGCTGTGTTTGCCACCGCACAGACCGGCGCGGTGCGCTGCCGCAGTGTTCGACGTTGGTGCCACCGTGTGGCGCAACCTGCGCGCCGGTCACTTTTGCGGGCCGATTCACGCAGTCAACCCCAAGCACACCGAACTCGACGGCGTCGCGGTGTTCACCCGTGCCGCCGACCTGCCGCAGCCCCCTGGCCTGGCGGTGCTGTGCACGCTGCCCGACACGGTGGCCGGTCTGATCATGTTCCCGGCATTGCCGGACACCCAGGCCGAACTCATCGACGGCCCTTGCCTCGCGCTGGACGGCACCGGCGTGGCAGCGCGCCTGCGCATCGGCGGCACGATGACCGGCCCGCTGACGCCCCCGGGGTTCATGCCCACCGGCGCCCGCCTGAGCTTCGAGACAGCGGAGTTCTGGGCGCGGGCACGCCAAGCCTGAGCGTCATTGCGACAGTACGCCGTCAACGAGGTCGATGTGAGTTTGCGCTTCACCTCGATATGACCACCGGCGGGAACGCGCGTCGCCTCCGGTGTTCCGGACCAGGACGGTGCCGCATGAAATGATGCGGCATGGCACTCAGTCCCGAAGACCTGCAACACATCGCGGCACGCACCCTGGCGCACTACGAGCAGCACGCCCAAAGCTACTGGGAAGGCACGCGCGACCACGACGTCAGCCAGAACATCGCGGCGCTGCTGAAGCACATCCCTGGGCCACCGCCCTTTGACCTGCTTGACTTTGGCTGCGGGCCCGGGCGCGACCTGCACACCTTCAAGGCGCTGGGTCACCATGCCGTTGGCCTGGAGGGCGCGCCCAGCGCGGCGGCGCTGGCGCGCGCCCACAGCGGCTGCGAGGTGCTGGCGCAGAGCTTCCTGCACCTCGAACTGCCCGCGCAGCGCTACGACGGTGTATTTGCCAATGCCGTGCTGTTCCACGTGCCCGGCCAAATGCTGCCGCAGGTGCTGCGACAACTGCAGGCCTGCCTGCGGCCGGGCGGCGTGCTGTTCAGTTCCAACCCGCGCGGCAATGGCCAGGAGGGCTGGAACGGTGAGCGCTACGGCGCATTTCACGACTGGCCAACCTGGCGTGCCTTGGTGACGGCCGCCGGCTTCGACGAGTTGGACCACTTCTACCGCCCGTCGGGCCTGCCGATCGAGCAACAGCCCTGGCTGGCGAGCGTGTGGCGCAAGCGCTGAGCTCCGACGCCACGGCACTGCGCAACTGCTGAACCCGCCGCCGCAGCGAGTGCTGCGGCCCAACAAGACCAACGGCGCCCGGCATGCCGGCATGCGCCAATGGCGATGTCGGCCACCGAATCCACCGCTGCAAACGCACCACGAGTTTCGAAAGCTCATTCAGTCGCGGACTGGTGAAACATCCGGGCTAGACTGCACCGTGATGACCTCAATCTGGCGTTTTCAGCCCCGTTCGCTGGCGTCGGCGTCCGCAGCCTCCGAGTGCATGCCCAGGGCCAGCATGTCGGTCTGTTCAAGCAGCTCAGCGCCCGATGCGCCAGTGTCGCCGGCCATGACGTTTGGCCTTTGTTCGAGGAGTTCCGCATGGCTCAATGGCGCAAGTCGGCACCCGATGAGGTGTACACGGCAGAAGAAGTCCTGGCGCGGCTGGGTGCTGAACTGCCGAAGTGGACGTTCGAGGACGGCTGGATCCGGCGCAAGATCAAGACCAGCGGCTGGAAGTCCACGCTGATGGTGGTGAACACCGTGGGGCACCTGGCCGAGGCGGCTTGGCACCATCCCGACATGACGCTGTCCTACGCCTTCGTCAACATCAAGCTGATGAACCACGCCGCCAAGGGCATCACCGACAAGGACTTCGCGCTCGCCTCGAAGATCGAGTCGGTGCTGATGTGGCAGCCGGGTGCCGAGCCGGGCAGTGCACTCGAGGGCACGCCCGACGATCCGCGCTTCAAGTACCTGAAGTACGACTGAACCTGGCCGGGGCGCCGGCCATGACAATGTGTCCTGAAGCCGTGACATCGCGCGCCAGCGATCGCCATCGGCATGGCCGGGGCCCTGCGGGGGAAATCCGGCGCGGAACGATGTTTGCTTTTCAGCGCCAGTGCGGCACAACGCCGCAGTGACTGGCTGCATGCGCACCTGCGACACGACCTTGCCCGACCCGACCACCACCGGCCAGGTGGGCTTGCGGCTGCATGCCCCCGGGCGCTTGCACCTGGGCTTCCTCGACCCTGCCGGGTCGCTGGGCCGGCCCTTCGGCAGCCTGGGCCTGGTGATCGACGGTTTCGAGACAGTCATTGAGTTGCGCGATGCACAGGTCGACAGCGTCATGGGGCTGACACCGGCTGCGCATGTGGAGGTCGGCCGTGCGCGCGCCCACCTCGAACGCCTGCGTGAGCGCACCGGCTGCCGCGCCGCGTTGGCGCTGTGCCTGCTGCAGGTGTTGCCGGCGCACGCCGGTTTTGGTTCGGGCACGCAGCTGGCGCTGGCCATCGGCCGGGCCTTCGTGCAATGGCATGGCCTGCAGATCGACAACGCCACGCTGGCCGGCTGGCTCGGCCGCGGCCAGCGCTCGGGCATCGGCATCGCCGGCTTCGACCACGGCGGCCTGCTGCTCGACGGCGGGCCCGGCACCGGCGGCACAGCCGCGCCGCTGCTGGCCCGGCTGCCGCTGCCCGAGGCCTGGCATGTGCTGGTGGTGCAGGACGCCACGGCGCAGGGTCTGTCGGGCGTCCACGAAATGCAGGCCATTGGCGCATTGCCGCCGCTGCCGCAAGCGGTGGCCGCCGAGATTTGCCACCACGTGCTGATGCGCGTGCTGCCGGGCGCGGCCTGTGCCGACTTCGCGGCCTTTGCCGGAGGCGTCACGCATGTGCAGGCGCTGCTGGGCGCCCACTTTGCGCCCGCGCAGGGCGGCTCGGCCTATACCAGCGCTGCGGTCGGGCAGCTCGTTGAATGGATCGCCGCGGCCAGCCGCGGCCGTGCCACAGCTGGCAAAGAAGCGCCGCATGGCGCAGCCGTGGGCCAGAGCTCATGGGGGCCCACCGCATTCGCGATCCTGCCGTCGCGCGCCGCCGCCGAAGCTGCGGTGCAGGCCGCCGACGCCGCTGGTCTGCTGCGCGCCGGGCTGAGCCTGCAGATCGTGCGCGCGCGCAACCACGGCGCCATCTTGAGCCACCGTTGACGAGGAGCCATGGAACGCCCCTACATCCTCCACATGTTCACGCCAGGGCGGCAGATCAGCCCGTTCGACGTCAACATGGCCGCCGACGCCGGCTACCAGATCATCGTGCCGTACAGCGACGTCGGGCTCGACGCCGTCGCGGCGATGACGCAGGACACCATCTTCTCGCGTGGCCCCAAGGGCGTGGCGCGCACCGCCATCTTCATTGGCGGGCGCGACGTGCTGCTGGCCGCCGACATGCTCGAGCGCGCCCAGGCGGCGATGGTCAAGCCCTTCGTCGTGTCGCTGCTGGCCGACCCCAGCGGCGCCTACACCACCGCAGCGGCCATGGTCGCCTGCGTTGACGCGACGCTGCTGCGCACGCAGGGCGCCGGGCTGCCGGGGCGGCGCCTGCTGGTGCTGGGCGGCACCGGGCCGGTGGGGCGCGTGGCCGGTGTCATTGCTGCACAGGCCGGGGCCCGCGTGCAGCTGTCCAGCCGCAGCGGCGCCGCAGCGGCCGAGGCGGCCGCGCGCCAAACCGGCGCTCGCTTTGGTGTCGGTCTGCAAGGCATCTCGGGAGCCGACCGCGCTGCGCTGCGCGCGTCCATTGCCGAGGCCGAGGTGGTGCTCGCCTGCACGGCGGCCGGTGTGCAGGTGCTGACGGCCGACGACCTGGCCCATGCACTGCGGCTGCAGGTGGCGGCCGATGTCAACGCCGTTCCCCCCGAGGGCATTGCCGGTGTCGGTGTGATGGACGACGGCAAGCCGTTGCCCGGCACCGCGGCCGTGGGCATCGGCGCGCTCGCGATCGGCAACGTCAAGTACCAGACCCAGCATCGCCTGCTGCTGCGGCTGCGCCAGTCCGACCAGGCACAGGTGCTGAGTTTCCCCGAGGCCTTTGCGGTCGCACGCGAATTCCTGGCGGAGAAGGCGGCCTGAGAGGGTGTTGACGACATGAATGACACCCGCGTGAGGCCCCAAAGTGGGCCAAATCCAGGCGCAAAGCGGAATCGGGTCGGGGACCCGATGAGCATTTGCAACGACGAGTTGGCCCACTTTGGGGCCTCACCCTTCGGGCCGTGGCTGCCAAGGGCGCTGGGGGGCGTTGCGCCACTTGCCCAGGCGCAAGCCTGGGCTGCGCGACGCGCCTACCCCAGCACCCTTGGCCACCCCG